>JBLIDB010000290.1:0-5629 GCA_047634015.1 Saprospiraceae bacterium | reverse complement strand
GCTCTTAAACATATCCCCCTGTATACTTCTACTACGCTTAAACATGAAAGCAATCTAGAAACTTTTTCTCACTTATTATAAGTATATGACATATGATTCATTAGCGACTTTTCGGAGTGGGCTCAATGATTACCATTTAGATCTATTTTCAACGCCTCAGCTAAAGCTTCCTTTTTACTTCGTACTTTCAATAAAGCATATGTCCTATTTAGTGCAGCAATCGGTGAATATTGGCGTTGCAAAAGGTGGTTCTACAATTGCAATATATCTTCCCATTTAGATGTATTGTCCTCTGTCCCAGACTTAGTATGCCAATATCCAATTGACCCTTCCAAATGATACTTAGATAGAAAGCTCCCTTTAGCAGATTGATTCAGATAGTCTTCTCTCTTGGCAATTAATTGAGTATCCCATTTTTCGGTGTCTTGATCTTTATAAAGTATTAGATTTCCTTCCTCATCAGTTCGTGCTTCGAATCTCGACGCATGGAAACAGAATAATGCCATTAATGCGTTTTTTTTGAAATGTCAAAGTATTTCAAAAAAACAAAAAAAGCAATCTCATGGCTTCTAAACATAGATCCTTACGAAGATTGGTTTCTGTATAAGATGAATAGTCCCCTTCATTAAAAAGCAAATATATGATCATCAAAACATTCTCTTGACGATCCGAAAGTTCAGCTTGATTAGGAAGGTCAAGTTTTATATCGTGTTTTTTCAAACTTGTCTTTGCACGCAGCAATCGTTTATTAATTGTTGACTTAGTTGATAAAAGGGCTGAAGCGATTTCATTAATGCCGAATCCACATAGTACTCTCAAAGACAAAGTAACTTGGGCTTCAGAGGAAAGAAGCGGGTTACATATAGCGAACAACATTTTTAATTGCCCATCTTCAATATTTCCTTCCGATAAGTCAAGTTCCGGTTGTTCCTCAGCATTATCTTGAGCAGATAGTCCAGCAGCAATCTTTTTAGTGAAAAGTGAATCTCTTTTAAAGAAATCTCGTAACTTATTCTTGGCTATTGCATACCCAGACTTTGGGGTTTTCTGGAACTCCATGTAAAGACCAGGTTTCCGTTGCTACTAAGAACGTTTCACTTACAATATCCTCCGCTAATTGAATATTGGATATTCCAAAACTCTTACAGAGAACACCTACTATCTTTCCAAATTCAGTTCTAAATAGGTCCGAAATCAGGTTTGGGTTTATCATAAATTTTGAAGAAATAAGGCTGCCAAACTTTGGCAGCCCCCAATTACATTTACTTATTAAAAAACCATTATATCACGTACTTCAACTGATCCTCCATAGCCTATTGTAGGGCATCTTTTAGAAAGTTCGATGGCTTCTTCTATCGTATCGGCCTTTACAATAATATATCCGCCTACCATTTCCTTGACCTCCATATAAGGTCCATCTGTGACCATATCATTCGCCCGGACAACTTTACCCTCCATTCCAAGTGCATTAGTTCCTACAAATTTCCCTTGAGCAGCAATTCCACCTATCCTGTCTTGCCAGACCTTAACTTGAGCTTGCATTTGATAAGGACTTGGTCTTTCTACTTGCTCCTGATTTCTGAAAATCATCATAAATTCTTTCATAACTTTTACTTTTTTATTTGATTATACCTCTAAGTCGATTATGCTTCTCAAAATAGGACAGCTGATGAAATATTTTTCCAGAATAAACTTAGCTCTCCTAATTTCACTACAGATATAGTCTCCAAGTAATAGATGTTCATGGATATAGAGAAGAATGACTGCTTTAATCCAAACACTAATTAATTTCTTACACCCTACTAAGTTCAAAAACTGTAATCTCTGGGCGCACGTCGAATCTCGCTTGTAACAAATGCCCCAATGCACGATTTATGTAAAGCATGCGCCCATCCCTCAAGTCAATCTCTCCAGAGGTATATCTTCCATTCTTTACGGGTAGAACTGGCGGGTTTAGAAATGGGAGTTTGCATTGCCCTCCATGCGTATGTCCTGATAGAATCCATCCTTTATAATTATTCCAAACATTTAGATCGCAAACATCAGGATTATGACATAGCACAAGATTGGCCTTTGAGCTAACATACTGATCCATAACTTTATGCGGAGCAAAATTCAAACCCCAAAAATCATCCAAACCTATAAAATTCAAACCTTGGTATTGCGATTGAGTGTTATTCCAAATTTCAAATCCAACACTTTCTAATTGCGATGATCTTTGATCAGCGACCGATTGTTCAGACCAATTATGACCCTAATCATGATTCCCTACAAGGCCTACTGTACCCAGTTTCCCTTTAACTGTATGATTTAAAACCACCTCCAATTGCTCAAACTGCCGCTCATCTTCATAACTGACATAATCGCCGGTATATACTACAAAGTCAGGATTGAGTATCTTCGCCTCCTTGAATGAATCAATAATATAGTTATAATCAAATCTATTACCTACATGGATATCACTGATCTGCATAAGCGTTTTGCCTACTAAATGATCTGGCAAATTTATAATCGCCATTTTCCGTCTTACAAATTCTAACCAGAAAGGCTCTATCTTCCAAGCGTACAAACCAGTAAATGTTGCTATTCTGATGCTTCCCCAGAATGCTTACTTTAAGAGCTTTATTCTTTTCATAATAAGAAGATTAAACGATTGGAAATAGTAATAATTTTGAAAACAAGCCTACTCTTGCTTTAATAGGCTATCATTAGGATTTGATTAACAAGTCATAAACTATACTATATAGGATATTAATAAAATAATTAGGGCATACTACTCTTCCTTTATTCTAACATTAGAAACAATACCTAAGGGCTCCTCTTGATACTGTTTTTCCAGTATTTCGAGGCGTTTCATAATTTCTTCGATCATCATCTCTTGAGACTGAATAACGAACTGTTGATCTACGATTTGGGGTTCTAATTGATCAATAAATATTTGACAAGAATTATTGCTTTCCGAGGAAAACCTTGGATTTGGTCTTATGTACTACGTTCTCTCTAATTTGATGAGATGTGGAGTCGAATCAATTAAAGCCGTAGGTTTTGAGATTTTAACTGCCGACTCTATCTGCTTATTTTGGGTACCTAAAAACCCTGTTGAAAAGCACATTATTGATATAAGAAAGAATGACAATTTCATAGTTCATCGTTTTACCAACTCAAAAGTGCAGCCATATCTATACGCTTTCATCCCTATAAGAAATATCATTGATATAGTATGCATACAGCTTATAAGCAATCGCCATATCATCTTAAGGAAATGTACTTTTGTGGCCATAATCAACAACAATGAAATATTCAATTCTATACGTATTCTTAGCGTTCTCTGCTCTTAGCAGCTGCACTAATCAAGGAGGCACTCCTGATAATTCTTCTCAGTATCCAATCCAAGAGTTGTTCGCGGACTATTATGAAGGACGACTGCAGCTCTATCCTCTTGAAGCAACATCTTCGGGAGACAATAGATTCAATGATCTATTGCCCAATGTCCTATCTGACGAGTTTCAAAATAAAGAAAAAGAATTCTATGCCAAATTCAAATCAGCCTTAGGTGAGTATGAGTACAATACACTTAGCGAAAATAACAAAACAAGCTATGATATATTACTATGGGAATGTGATATCGCTATTGACGGTTTCCAATTCCATGCTGATCTCATGCCAATAGACCAGATGTGGACTCCACAACTTACCCTAGGGCAATTAGCAAGTGGCAGCAGCGCACAGCCATTTGAGACTATAGAAGATTATAATAATTGGATACAAAGAGTAGATAGATATCTGGAATGGATGACAAGTGCCGAATCTAATATTCTGAAAGGAATAGAGGAAGGTTTCGTATTGCCAAAACCTTTGATCGAGAAAGTAATCCCACAATTAGAAGCATTAGATCATGGGCCTGTAGAACAGCATCTATTCTATGGCCCTATTAATAATATTCCAGCTTCATTTAGTGGTGAAGACAAAGACCGAATCCGCAAGGAATATAGTGCTATGGTTAAAGATAAAGTTATACCCGCTTACAAGAGAATTGCAGCATTCTTCAAAGAAGAATATCTACCAAATGGTAGGAACTCATCTGGTATATCAGTACTATCTGATGGAGCTGCATACTATGATCATCTGATCAAAAAAATTACAACGACGACCATGAGTGCTGATGAGGTCCATAAGATAGGATTAAGCGAGGTTTCGAGACTTAGAACAGAAATGCAAAAAGTTATGAAGCAGGTTGAATATAAGGGAGACCTTGATAGTTTCTTTGGTCATGTGAGAGATCTCAAGCAATTAAAACCCTTTGACACAGCTGAGGAAGTAATAGAAAATTTCAATCAGATTCATGAGACAATGAAGCCACATTTGAGTGCTTTATTCGATCTTACTCCGAAGTCTCCGTTTGAAGTTAGGAGAACGGAAGCTTTTCGAGAAGCTTCTGCAAGTGCAGAGTATAATCCAGGTTCGATAGATGGTACACGACCAGGGATATTCTATGTTCCTATTCCAGATATTAAAAATTACAATGTTGTTAGTGATGAGGATCTATTTCTTCATGAAGCGATTCCAGGACATCATTATCAGATATCATTGCAACAAGAGAATGATTTGCTACCAGATTTTAGAAAGACATTGTGGTACAGTGCCTATGGAGAAGGGTGGGCATTATATTCCGAATCTTTGGGATCAGAATTAGGCCTCTACACTGATCCATACCAGTATTTTGGAATGCTCTCTGCCGAGATGCATAGAGCCATAAGATTGGTAGTAGACACGGGGCTTCATGCGAAGGGATGGACTCGAGAAGAAGCAATTCAATATTCATTAGAAAATGAAGCGGAATCAGAAGCTGGAATTATTTCCGAAATCGAAAGATATATGGCCATGCCTGGACAAGCACTTTCTTATAAAATTGGCCAATTGAAAATTATAGAATTGCGTAAAAAGGCAGAAGCTAAAATGGGAGATAGGTTTGATATCAAAAAATTTCATAATAAAGTATTGGAATCAGGATGCTTGCCATTGAAGATATTAGAAGATAAGCTGAATACATGGATGAGTTAAATATCTTACCTTTCAACGATGAAGATTACAAATGAGAACAGATGCACTTGGGCGAATGGCAACCATCAACTATATAAGGATTATCATGATACTGAGTGGGGAGTACCAGAATACGATGATCGAGCGCTTTGGGAAAAGTTAATTCTCGACGGCGCACAAGCTGGATTATCATGGTGGACAATTTTGAGCAAAAGAGAAAATTATAGAAAAGCTTTTGATAATTTCAATCCTGAGAAGATTGCAAGGTATGATGAAGCAAAGCGCGCTGAGCTAATGGCTAATGCAGGTATCGTAAGAAATAAACTAAAAATAAATGCCGCTATAGTCAATGCCCAATTGTACTTGGATATCATGGAAGGTGGAAGCTTCAAAGATTATCTATGGGACTATGTAGATGGGAAGCCAATAATAAATAATTTCAAGACTATGTCAGAAGTTCCGTCTACTACCCCACTTAGTGATGTGATGAGCAAAAGACTAAAAAAAGACGGATTCAAGTTTGTCGGAAGTACGATTACTTATGCCTTCATGCAAGCTGTCGGAATTGTGAATGACCATGCAATAACCT
>JBLIDB010000289.1:0-5698 GCA_047634015.1 Saprospiraceae bacterium | reverse complement strand
GAATTCGGTCTTCCCATAAGATCATCATACAATACCGAATAGGGAGATTCATCTATGCGAGATAACACCTCTTTATAAAATACATTGTGCCATGCTTTGGGATCATCAAGAAGTTTTTGCTTGCGCTTCCCTAATTGTATAGATAGGCTCTTAAACATATCCCCCTGTATACTTCTACTACGCTTAAACATGAAAGCAATCTAGAAACTTTTTCTCACTTATTATTAGTAGATGACATATGATTGATTAGCGACTTTTCGGAGTGGGCTGAATTTTCTTTAATGATACTTTGATTCTCAAACGCGAAAAAATACTTTTCTGTTATCCCTTTATTTGCGGACCTTTGCTGACAGGATGAATGAAGAGTACGATTATATAATTGCAGGTGCTGGCCTTTCGGGCCTTAGTCTTGCCACACGCCTTGCAGAACCAAAATTCGCAGATAAGCGCATTCTGATAGTTGATCAATCTAAGAAGGATACTAATGATCGGACTTGGTCCTTTTGGCAATTAGAATCTGAACAACGCTGTCGAGAGATATTTCATAAGACATGGAGAAGGTTAAGGTTTTATGGCCCCGATGTTGATCGATCTTTTGAGACGGCGCCTTATGCATATCATACGATTAGAGGAATAGATTTTTATCAATATGCATTTGAGATTATTAATAAAGCATCTCATATTACTTTTTTATTGGGTAATGTTGGGATTATAACATCAGCTGAAGACGCTGTCGAAATCGAGGTTGACGGAAAATTATTCAAAGGCAGGTATGTCTTTGATAGTATTGTAAGAAGTTTCCCAAAGGATGACAAGCTTTTCGTTTGGCAGCATTTTATGGGTTGGGAGTTGACCATGGAAGAGGATGTATTTGATGATGAGGTGGCCACTTTCATGGACTTTAGAATCGATCAAGTATCTGATGTTCGATTTGTCTATGTTCTACCATTCACTAAGAGAAAGGCTTTGGTTGAAGCAACTTTATTTTCTAAAGAAATAGGAGAGAAGGGCCTTTATGAAGAAATCCTTACTGATTACCTCAAGACATATTTTCCAGGGAAGAATTATAAAGTAGATCAAGTTGAGCTAGGCGCTATTCCTATGACCTCTGCTTCCTTTGCCAATGCTGGGAATAGAGTGATTCCCATCGGAACGAATAATGGAACAGTAAAACCATCTAGTGGTTATGCATTTGTTAGGATTCAAGAAGAGTGCGATAGAATTGTAGAGAATCTGGCAAAAGGAATATTTATACCTATAAAAAGGAAAAGAAGGTTTGCCGCCTATGATAAAACCTTACTCAATGTGTTATTGACGAACAAAGTCAGCGGGCAGAGAGTCTTTGGGGATATGTTTAAGTACAATGATCCGAGCTTGATATTAAAGTTTTTAGATGAGCGGACTTCGTTAATTGAGGAAACTGGTTTTTTTAAAACATTGCCTATTCTTTCCTTCACTCGGGCATTTATCGTCGAACAGTGGAGAACTTTAACAGAAAGAAAACAAGATTAAGTCTCGAAGAAGGCAACTTCAACACCTATTTGGCGTCTTAATTTCACATAGAGTATATTTGAGTAGAATTTTAAAACGAATACAACGATGACTATTTACCTATTGTACATGTTGACATTCCTATCTGCGGATATCAGCAATACAGAAATAAAGCCTTCTGAAGAATCCATTAAGTGGTATACATGGGAAGAAGCACATGAACTTTCTAAAACAGCTCCAAAGAAAGTATTCATCGATCTATATACGGATTGGTGCGGTTGGTGCAAGAAAATGGATGCTACTACATTTCAAGATCCTGATGTAGTTCAGTATTTGAACGAAAACTTCTATCCTGTTAAGTTTAATGCAGAGCAGAAAGAAGCTATTGTATTTGGGGATAAGACTTTTGAATTTACGGCAAGTGGTAGAAGGGGATATCATCAATTGGCATTTGCATTACTTGATGGTAGAATGGGATATCCTGCATTTGTAATGTTGGATGAGACATTTGCCAGAATATTAATAAGCCCAGGGTATAAACAAGTTCCGCAACTGATGAAGGAATTATCCTTTGCTCAGGAGGAGGTATATAAATCTATGAGTTTTGATGATTTCGCTACTAAAGCTGATTAGAAGAGCAAATTACTTCAAAATATAAACTGAAAGCCTGAGCAGAAATGCTTGGGCTTTTTCTATTTCAAGAACTTCCTATTGTTGACAACCCGAATTATGGATTAGAGTCTCTCGTTATGAGAGACGAGAATACAACCTGCCTTCCGCAGTAAGGTAAAGTACGAGGCGCCAAAGTGATTTTTGCCTCATAAACGTGTGATTCGGTAGGATGAAGACTAATAGCCTTCTAATGAGCCCACCGCACGCGGAGGGAAAGCAATATTGTCATGATGAGACACAAAATTGCTGGACGTGCCTTTTACTTTTGAAGTAGTCTCATCTCGGAATTGATTATCTACTGTACAATTCGGGTCAAATCAATGCACCTGCTAAGCATCCCGTTAGAAGTGTAGCAGCAGTTCCACCAATCAGAGCTTTAAATCCTAATTCCGTAAGTGCTACTCGTCGACTAGGCGCTAAAGAACTAATTCCTCCGATCTGAATACCTATAGACGCAAAGTTTGCAAAACCACATAGGGCATAAGCTGCAATTATCGTAGATCTCTTCGATAGCGCTCCACTCTCACTCATTTCTCCTAACGAGGCATAAGCAACGAATTCATTAAGAATAGTCTTTTCGCCAAGTAGTTGCCCGACGAGTAATATTTCATCAGAGGCAATACCTATAATCCATGCTAATGGAGCAAATAGATAACCCATAAATAATTGCATCGATAGTCCATCGAATTTACCTCCTGTAGCATGAAAAACCCAAGCATTTAGAGATGTCGCCTCACCGATCAGCCCTAAGATATTATTACAGAAATATATTAACGCCATAAAAGAGAAGAGCATAACACCAACATTTACAGCCAGTTTGGTGCCATCCGTAGTTCCTCGTGCCAGCGCATCCAGCATGTTGCTCCCCGCTTCAGATTTTGGTACAGTGATATCTGTATTGGTGATTTGATCGGGGTTTTCAGGCACTAATATCTTTGCGATAAGGAGCGCTGCTGGAGCTGAAATAAGGGATGCTACTAATAAATGCATTCCAAACTCCTGTTGAGCTACAGGATCATCACCTCCTAGTATGCTTATATATGCGCCAAAAACACTTCCCGCGATTGTTGCCATGCCTCCAGTCATAACACTCATCAATTCAGAGCGAGTCATTTTATCAAGATACGGCTTAATTACAAGTGGCGCCTCTGTTTGGCCAATAAATATATTCGCGGCAGCAGCCAAACTCTCTGCTCCAGAGAGCTTCATTGTTTTATTCATGATCCAGGCGAATCCATATACGATGCGTTGTAGGATGCCATAATAATAGAATAAAGATGTTAATGCTGAAAAGAATATGATTATTGGCAATACCGAAAAGGCGAAACCAAAGACAGCGTTTTTAGCCAAATCACCAAAGAGAAATACTGCGGATTCCTGTGCGGCTTGAATAACTACTAAAAAAATATTTACAATCTGACGAAAAAAGGCCGTCATGAATGGGATCTTAATAACACTGAATGCCAGAATCAATTGAATCAAAATACCACTCCCTACCAATTTCCAGTTGATATGCTTTCTATTGCTACTCAATAAAGTGCAAATACCTATGATTATTGCCACTCCTAAGACAGCCCTTAATACTGCTACTATCATGAGCGAAAAATAGTAAAATTACTTAGGGGCGCGGTATGAGAAAAGGAAATAGTGCGTTTCTACAGAACTTAGTTACGATTTTGGAGCATCATTCAGACTTGATCCAAAACCCAAGAAAGCAAGAAATTTATTTTTCGATTTAATTTTGCGCAATATCAGTTGCAAAATAGGATTATGCTACTATCTTTGCACTCGCTTTGAAAAAGGCACTGGAGATCGGTTAGCTCAGCTGGTAGAGCAATACACTTTTAATGTATGGGTCCAGGGTTCGAGCCCCTGACCGATCACAAGTACTGAAAAAGAGAGTCATTCGTAATAGCGAATGACTCTCTTTTCTTTTATAGAGCACCTATTTTGAATTATTCGCAATTTGATTATGAATCTTCAACTCTTCACAAACTTAATAGCTGAATATAGATTCTTCATAGGTAAAAGGGAAGAGAGTGATTGGCAACAACCTTGGAAATCGGTAGAGGTGTTCACTTACCATTGGGATATAGAGGCAAGAGATTTTGCCACAATGTATGATGATAGTTTCGCGGGCGACAACTACCTCTGGGAAGATGATGACTTTCATCCTAAGGTATCGATGCTTCATTACGCCAAACAAAATCCTGATCTGATAAGATCTTTGTTTATAGACTTATATGATGAAGGTCGAGATATAGTAGGAAGGATACATCGCTTTATAGATCAATGTGATCAACTTCGAACGTATCATAGCAAGGGAATTACAAAGAGAGAAGCACACTATCATGCGGATCGACGAATGGTATTTGTTTATTTGGCTTTTCGATATCCTGAGAAATATACGCTCTATGAAGAGCTAGGATTCCGAAAACTCTTAGAAAGAGTGAATGCAAAGTCATTGGGATCCACTATTGTTATCGAACGATATATTAAAACATCAAGGACTATAGATACTTTGATGCGTAGAGATGAGACTTTGATTCATGGAATAAATAAGGCATTATTAAAGAATTCAGTAGAAGATCAAAGAAATGTGTTGCACGTTTCCGATTTTTATCGCTTTGTAGATACGTTAGCTTGATAATTTTAGAATTTTCAAAGTCAAGCTCTACTTTTAGAACTTATAGAACTGTGAATCGCAGCCTTTTTTTCGAAATTCTACGAAGTGCTCTTTTCGGTTTAGAGGACAATGAGTTATCTCATAGTAAAAAAGCTAGAACGATAACTTTGATAACATTTCTTAGATTTATAAAATGACAACTGATCCTTTGTATAGAGAAGCAGAGTTACCTCAAAATGTCACATATCCATTCTGGATAACAGCCCAATTATTTCAAAATCAGTACTTATAGTTCAAGGTTCTATTTTGCCTCAATTTGCAATAAACAAAGTTTAGAGCTGATTTCCCCTGGAGTTTCAGCCAGTCACTTTTCACTTCAATCATTTAGAGATTAAGCTGCTTAAAAAGCATAATTGTGCTTTTTCCTAAACTTTAACATAGAAGCTAATACTATGGCATGAAATTTGGCTTTGGAGTAGTAGCAATTGCTTTTTCATGGAGAAGTATCCAGAAATCAGGGAGTAATTGCAAAGAACCAAAAAGCCTAACAATGATAACCGGAATAATTAAAGCACTTTTTTTAGTTGTATTATATACGATTACGAATGCATTGCAAGGGCAAGTCGTTATTGGAGATGTTAATCTAAGTGCTCCACTAGACGTTACTGAATGCTCCACTTTGTCTATCGGTCAAACTATTCAATTTACCAGAACATCAAACTGTACAGGTAATAACTTGATCATACTTGATAATGTCGAAGTTCTTAATACATCAGACGTATCTCCATCGTTTACTTTTCCCCAAGCTGAGGAATATATAGTTTTCACGGATCAAGATGAAAAGTTAGGGGGTTATGCATAAATCTTAGCTTATTGATAGAGAAAGAATTCTACATTAACAACTCCTCT
>JBLIDB010000288.1:0-5753 GCA_047634015.1 Saprospiraceae bacterium | reverse complement strand
CCCTGTCAGGGAGTTAGTAGATATAAATACCAAAAAAATAAGGATACCGATCCAGGTCCGATTCATATTCTCAAATTACGAGACTCAATCTAAGAAGATTTGGGGTAATTTAGATTTATCCATAAATTGAAGCTAAGTGGGGTGTAAGGTAAAAAAGTTGTGAATTAGTTTAGTATAGCAACCGATAAATTTTATATTTTGCAAGCGCGAATTGTCAGAAATGATGGAATACAATTCAAAATTATTAATTCATAAAAACGATTATCATGATTTTTTTACTATCCTTAATTTCTTTATTTATCCTATCTCCAGATGGAGCAATGATAGCTGTAGACGCTGATCATATAGGTAAATGGCAATATACTGTAGAGTCTCCTGATATAACGTATAAGGGAGTTTTAGAATTTAGTGGAGAGGAAGGCGCTTATATTGGCACATTAAAAAGTGATGGAAATTCTATCAACCTTACTGACATCACATTTGAGGGCTCTAAACTTCAATTCAAAATGAATGTTCAAGGGTATTTATGTGCCGTGAATGCTAAAATTGCTAAGGATGATCTTTCAGGGGCCGTTTCGGTAGAGGGTATGGAATTGCCTTTGTCGGGAACGAGAATGTAAGAGTCGAAATCTATTCTGCAACCTTCTTTTGGAAGAATCTTACAAACTGTTTCATTTTTTGTTTTGAAGCAGTGTGCAATTCGTATTGTATAATATGCTGGATCTTCTTATTTCCTAATTCAAGATTGAGCTCTTTGATGACAAAGAATCATTGTGTAGGGAGATAGATATTACTTTCTATAAAGGAGGGTGAAATAGATTCCGATAGGAATATGAGAACAACCATACAATTTTGAATTATATGATCCGATTCCGAGATGCTATAATTTTAGTACTCGTAGTAAATGGTTTTATCTTAAGCCTTAAGGGCCAAAATGAGGTGTATCATTATAATGGGTCTAAAACAATAGTTCACGAAATAGAATCAAGTAATAGTCGAACTTATAAGCTGCATGTTACAACGCCACCAGGATATAGCACAGAAGAAAATTATGATGTAGTCTATTACTTAGATGCTTGGTGGTTGGAAGATCTGGTTAGAGGTGCCTATGTGCTAAACTTTATAAGTCACGACGCGAAACCTGCCATATTGGTTGGTATTGGGATTGAAGGAAATGAGCATGAATGGAATGTAGAACGCAACTTTGACTATACTCCTTCGCCTTATGATATTGAGAAAATGATTGTTTCTATGTCAATAGGTAGTGCGCCACTTAATACTGAAACTACAGGCGGAGCCACAGCGTTTCTGACATTTATGCGTTCCAAAGTTTTTACGCTTATAGAATCTAAGTATTCGATAAATGGAAATAATAGAGGATTTATAGGGCATTCCTTTGGTGGACTTTTTGGAGTATTTTCATTACTTACGCAACCAGGGGTGTTTAAAAATATTGTCTTAATTTCTCCTTCCTTATGGTGGAATAAGTCTGAGCTTCTAACAGAAGAACATTTGGGCGTTTTAAGAGAATTAAAGTCAGAAACCAATATTTTTATTGCAGTCGGCGGTGCAGAAAGTAGAATGTTAGTAAATGCCATTTCCGTGTTCAAAGCAAAAATTGAAGCCATGAACTTACAGAATATCAATATCAGCCTTAAGATGTATAAAGGGGAAGATCATCAATCTCTGCTTCCTCAAGCCATCTATGATGGTTTTGATAGGCTTTACCAGAAGAGAATTAATAGATGACTTATGAGTCCACTCCGGAAAGTGAGGATCATCAGAAAATGGAAATATCGCCAAAATGGCCGTTTCCCGATATTGTGACTTTCTGGAGTGGACTCACTTATATAGTATAAATCCTTTTAATTGGTGACTGTAGAACCTTTGATGTTCTTGTATAAGGAGGTTAGATGTATGATTAGCAATATGAATAATTTGATTAGAGCCTGAATCCTTATAGAGTCCAATCTAAATCAGTAAGATCTTATTCCCTTTAAAGAATTATTTCTATTTTCGAATCATGGAAGGAATAGGGGAGATATGGGTGTTTCAGTTATTGGGTCGTTTACACCCATTAATTGTTCACTTCCCGATTGGATTGCTGGTCGTAGCGCTTTTCTTGGAGATGCTCACCTTGAAAGGAAAGCGACCGGGATTACGGGAAGGAATCAATTGGATGGTTAACATTGGAGCGTTTTCTGCCGTGTTGGCTTCGATTTTAGGGTATCTCTTGAAGAGTAATGGAGATTATGTAGGAGAACTTGTTGATCAGCATCAATATTTAGGAATTGCGACGTCTCTACTATCCGTCGTTACCGCTTTGCTGCTGCGCCGCACACTGAAAGGAGCAAAAGGCACCTTTACTGTGTATAGAGCAATGCTTGTTCTAACAATTATTACACTCACGATTGCGGGGCATTTTGGGGCATCATTAACTCATGGTGCCGACTATCTTACTAGTGTGCTTCCTAATAGTGAAAAGGCGTATGATAGTCAGAAAGGTAGTAGGCTCTTAAGCGAATTGAATCCGCTTGATTCATTATCAGAAGCGCAACAAGAAAAACTGAATATGGAAGTGCGTGCCATACTCGCGCATAATTGTTACCAATGCCATAGTGAGAATAAGCAGAAAGGGGATTTGGTACTAGAGAATAAAAGAGGTGTATTTAGTGGTGGAGAATCTGGAGTAGTTATAGTTGCAGGACACCCAGCACAAAGCGAGCTTTACAAGAGGATAACCTTGTCTCCAGATGATGATGATGTAATGCCTAAAAAAGGAAAGGTCCTGAAGAATGATGAAATAGCATTAATCAAGCTATGGATAGCTAAAGGGGCCTATTGGTCAGATCGGGCATTGAAGGTTTTTCCCGAAGCTCCACTCGCCTTGACGAAACCAGATTTACCTGCATCCTCAAAAGAAGTACATCCCGTCGATCAATTAATGGGCGAGTACTTCACTAAAAACAAAGTAGACTGGCCAGAATTGGTAGATGATCGTACGTTTATAAGGAGGGCCTATTTAGACATTATTGGTCTCCTACCTGAACCTGAAAATATTGAGCAGTTTGTAAATAATTCTAACTCCAAAAAAAGAACAATACTCATCGATGAGCTTTTGAACGATACACATAATTATACTGAGCACTGGTTGAGCTTTTGGAATGATTTACTACGTAATGATTACTCTGGTACAGGATTTATTACGGGCGGGAGAAAGCAAATAACGGAATGGTTGTATAATTCTTTATCAGAAAATAAGTCATACGATAAGATGGTCCAGGAATTGGTAAACCCAAGTCCAGCATCAGAAGGTTTTATAAAAGGAATAGAGTGGAGAGGTGTCGTTAATGCCAGTCAAAGAACTGAAATGCAAGCAGCCCAAAACATTGGCCAGTCGCTCATGGGCGTAAATGTAAAATGTGCTTCTTGTCATAACAGCTTTGTAAGCAACTTGACTTTAGAACAGTCTTATGGCTTTGCCTCTATATTTGCAGAAGAGCCGATGGAATTGAATCGATGTGATATTCCAATTGGAAAGATGGCGCAGGTTAATTTTTTATATAAGGAATTGGGTTCAATTGAGGCAGACAGTCTACGAGAGCGTTTACTCAAGCTTTCAGAAATAATAGTCAAGCCCGAAAATGGGAGATTGTATAGAACGATCTCCAATAGAATATGGAAAAGGTTATTGGGGCGTGGTATTGTGGAATCGGTGGATGAAATGGATAATCCTCCATGGGATGCGGATCTACTAGATTGGCTGGCTGGAGAGTTTATAGATAGCGGTCATGACTTAAAGCAACTGATCAGGACGATAATGACTTCGAAATCTTATCAACTGCCTTCTGTTAGATATAAGAATTTGGAGCAGCTTAAATCGAGTAAATATGTCTTCCATGGCCCTTCTGTAAGACGACTGAGTGCAGAGCAATTCGCAGATGCAGTAAGTCAAGTAATTGCTCCGGTATATTATGCCGCTGCATTTGATCCTAATAGTGAAGGACTTACAGCAAATAGGTTCTGGCATAGAGAGCAGAAGTTTGATAGAGATGTACTACCCGAGCCGGGAGAGCGGTTCTTTCGGTATGAGTTTGAACTTTCTTTCAAAGAGTTAGAGCAAGCTAGCGCAATTATATCGGTAGATCACTCATACTCCTGTTACCTTAATGGAACGTTAATAGCAGATGGAGATGATTGGAGGAAAGTAGCTACTGTCGACATAAAGCCATATCTACATTCTGGAAAGAATATACTGGCTATAAAGGCTACGAACGAAGGAGATATAGCCAATCCTGCAGGTATCCTATTTGCTATGAAAGTTGTCAAAGAGGGCGGCATTGAGCAAATAATACAATTCCCAAAAGGGAAAGGCTGGCTAAGTATTGACGTAAGTCCATTGAAGGATTGGCAGACTTTGGAATTTGATGACAGCGGCTGGAATGGTGTGAAGAATTACGGAGACAAGCATTGGGATAAGTTGGTAGGTTTTAGGTTTGAAGAAGGTGTAAAGTCGTATGCCAGAGCGAGTTTAGTAAGACAGCATCCATTTATGAAAGCCTTAGGGAGGCCAAGTCGAGAAAATGTGGCTACCAGTAGAGATGAACAAGCGACTTTGTTACAAGCACTTGAGCTGACAAATGGGGCTTTTTTTAATAAAGTATTAGAAGAAGGCGCACTTTCATGGTTAGAACAATACGATGGAAATATGGAGCCCATCGTTGACTCACTGTATTTGAAATCTCTTGGTAGAACGCCCAATAAAAAAGAAAGGAAAATAATGTTAAGTGCATTAGGTGAAGAACCTAAAGTAGAGAATGTGCAAGATTTGTTTTGGGCGACATTATTATTACCTGAATTTCAGTTTATATATTAATTGTAATTAGAATGGAAGAGCGAGAGTGTAATACACGAAGGGATTTTATAAAAAATATGGGAGCAGCCAGTATCGCAGCAGCCTCGGTGTCTCTTCCAGCAGCAAGTTTTCTAAGTTCTTGTGCTTCAGTTCCTGCTATTGCTTCAACGGCAGATACCGTAATCTTACTTTGGATGGCAGGAGGCATGGCGCATACAGAGACATTTGATCCCAAAGCATACGCGCCCTATGAGAAGGGTATGGAGAGCAAAAGAATCTTAAGTACGTTTCCCAAAGTCCCAACCATAGTTGATGGATTAGATTTTTCTGAAGGATTGCAATCTATAGGGAATGTAATGGATAAAGGAGCCATCATTCGCTCTTATAAATCTGCTGACCTTGGTCATATCCTGCATACGCGACATCAGTATCATTGGCATACTTGTTATGAGCCTCCACAATCCGTACAAGCACCGCATATCGGGGCCTGGATAGCCAAAGAGCTTGGGCCCATTGATGAAGTGATTCCCCCTTTTATAGCCATTGGCCAACGATTTACTGTCGGTGAAGCCGAAGAGCTAAAGGCATTTCATACTGCAGGTTTTCTGGGATCAGAATTTGGACCGTTTCTAATTCCAGATCCGTCTAGTGGATTAGAAAGTGTCAGACCACCTCAGGGAATGTCTTTGAAGCGCTTCGAGGCAAGAAACAAACTTTTTAAAGAATTGACGAAAGGGAATTCAACTTTGGAGAAAGGAAGCGACTATCAGAAAGAGTCGCTTGTTCGCTCTATGGAACAATCATATCGTTTGTTGAATTCTCCTCAATCCAAGGTTTTTGACCTCTCTCAAGAGCCTAAAGAGAAATATGATATTTATAATACAGGAAGGTTTGGATT
>JBLIDB010000287.1:0-5807 GCA_047634015.1 Saprospiraceae bacterium | reverse complement strand
TTTGCTTGTTTGAAGTTTGAAGGTCTTTTGGAGTTGAGCAACAGCAAAAAGAGATAATACTCAGAAGTGTTAAGAAGATAAGAACCTTGAAACGAATTTTCATCTTTAGAAATAAATAATGTATTCCAAGATAATAGAATTGTCCATAAAAATTTGATTAGTCTGCTCATCTTTCCTTAAAAACACCTCATGATATTCTGGTGCTGGGCCCATTAAATACTCAAGCGTGATCAACAGCGAGGGTTGGAGATTGTCCATATCCAATAAGCAAATATGGTATAGGCAAATAAAATCATGATGTGTCGTCCGATATTTTCTAAACACTACATGGATGGGAAGGGTCTAACCTTTCAGCTACACTTACTTTTGAGATTGAACCAAAGGTGGCTTGCTTCTCATCTAAATTTGTAAGATGTAATTAAAGATATAAAAGCCATGAATTGTATTCTCTCCAATCACTCAAAATTCAATCTGTCTGCACAGCAGAATATGTATTATCTGAATACTTTCCTATTAAAATATTTGTTTCTGTCGCTTCTCATATTCTCTTTGGATGTAAGTTCTCAAAATATGTGGATAGGAGGGTCTGGGGATTGGGATGTGTCTTACAATCGGTCATCTGGCTCTTTACCAACCTTCACTGATGATGGGAAAAGCAATTCCTGTCTTTATAAAGTTACTATCCCAAATGGCTATACCGCTAGGGCTAAATCTCTTAGTACAGAATCTGGAACTTTATTATCAATAGAAAACGGAGGCTTACTCAACCTTAAAGATGGATCTGGAGGGGTCAATAAATAATAAAGGTATAATCACTTGGTCTGGGACGATCAATTTCCGCAAACCTCTTCTGCAAGCAATCGTCAATGATGGTGTCGGTACATTTAAAATAAGCTCTTCTGGATTCGTCAATATCGATACGAGTGGGGATAAAGCTATAGTAAATTATGGTGCGTTTGAAGTTCTGGTCTTATTGATATTGATTCTACAGGAGGTAACTGACTTTATAATAGTTCTAACGCATCATTAATAAATCACGGTAGTGTAAATCTTAATGCTGTATCAAGTAAGGACATTGACAATCACTTAGAAGTAATTAGCAATTATGGTTTTATAGCAAAAAACTCGGCCGCCATTGGGGTACATAATGGCGGAACCATATTCAATAATGGTTCTATCTTAATTGATTCTGTTACCGAAAATGGCATTGAGAATTATAATGTTTTTCATAATCAATCTACTGGAACAGTATCCGTTTCCAATACTGAAAAATTTGGATTTAGTAATAGTGCAGAAGACACCCTTAGAGACTATGTAGAACTGCTCGTACACAATACCGGAACGCTGATTTTGACAACCACAAACTACTAAGTGTTACTTCCTCGGAATCCGATGATATTATAAACGCCGTCAGTGTTTATAATGCTCCTGAAGGAATCATTGTAATGACAAATGTTCTTGCGGCCAATAGATATGGGTTCAATAATGTATTAGGTGAGGATGCTTCGACCAATGATGGATAAACCTTTATAGATTTTATATATCCTAGTCTTGAGTATGGTCGTGTTATAAATAATGGAACAATTACAATTAGTAGAGCATCAGAATGATGCAATCCGTGGGTTCAATAACATTATTAACGATGATACCATTATTATTGGAGCTGAGACTGGGGTTTATGTAGATGCCGTAAGTGAAGAAGATAGATTCAGTAATAATGGGGTTTTTTCCATTACAAATACAACGGAGGGTATTCACATAGATAATGGATTGTTTGCCAATTCGGGCTCCATTGTTATAGATAACGATTCCGATAATGGTGTGCATTTGGTTATTTGATGGAGTCAACTACCTACGGTGTTTATAAATGATGACAATGCTTCAGTTATAATCTCGACCGCTGGTCAATAAGGATTAAGATTAGGTGGTGGGGTATAGTTTATTAATTCGTCAAATGCGCTCTTGCACATTTACAATACCACAGAAACCCGTTTAGATATTGAAAATGACGTTATTTTTGAAGGGTTTGGCGAGATCATTATCGAGAACTAAAATACGGGTCTTTGTATATGAAGTTTCCGCTGCTATGCTGACTAATTATTAGTCGCCTTATACTCCATCGCGAGGTACTTACCTGTATGGTTCTTCTTCTTTTTTATAATCTCAATTGGTGTTCCTTCAAATACAATCTTGCCTCCTCGGTGTCCTCCTTCTGGTCCTATATCGATGATGTGATCTGCCACTTTAATCATGTCCATTGTATGCTCGATAACGATAACGGTGTTGCCCTTTTCTACCAGCTTATTGAGCACTTTGACGAGGTGTTGGATGTCTTGAAAGTGTAAGCCGGTTGTTGGTTCATCAAGAATGTAAAGTGTATTTCCGGTATCCCTTTTAGAAAGTTCTTCGCTGAGTTTAACGCGTTGTGCTTCTCCACCTGAGAGCGTTGTTGCTTGTTGGCCAAGGGTGATATATCCGAGACCTACTTCTTGAAGCGTTTTTAATTTACGGTAGATATTAGGGATCGCCTTGAAAAATTCCACGGCCTCATCGACACACATATCAAGGACGTCGGAGATAGACTTTCCTTTGAACATAATTTCCAGTGTCTGCCGATTATATCTTCTACCATTGCATTGCTCACAATCGACATATACATCTGGTAGAAAATTCATTTCTATCAATCGCTTTCCACCACCTTTACATTGCTCACAGCGACCCCCTTTGACATTAAAAGAAAAACGTCCTGCTTTATATCCTCTAATTTTGGATTCTGGCATGTCAGTAAAAAGTTTTCTAATTGGGTCGAATAATTTTGTGTATGTGGCTGGATTAGAACGGGGAGTTCTCCCAATAGCAGATTGATCTATTTCGATCACTTTATCGATATGGTCCATGCCTTCTATAGAGGTGTATGGAAGAGATCGTTGACTACTTTTATAATAATGGGCTCTTAGAATCGGATATAATGTTCCATTTATAAGAGAAGATTTACCACTACCTGAAACTCCTGTTACGGCGATAAATTTTCCTAAAGGAAGATGAAGAGTTACATTCTTAAGGTTGTTACCTGTGGCTCCTTTCAGTACTATTTTATTTCCATTGCCGTCCCGTATAGATTTATTAAATGGAATAGCAACTTTATTCGCCAAGTACTTGGCTGTTATTCCTGCCGTCTTAAGAAAGGTCTTAGGGTCGCCAAAATTAACAACCTCTCCTCCATTAACTCCTGCTCCAGGCCCGAGATCAATTATATAATCCGACGCTAGCATGATATCCTTATCGTGTTCTACAACGATTACGGTATTGCCTATTTCAGAGAGATTCTTGAGAGACTCTATGAGCTTCTGGTTATCTCGTTGATGAAGACCAATACTCGGCTCGTCCATGATATAAGTAATCCCTGTAAGCTGAGAACCAATCTGTGTTGCTAACCTTGTTCGCTGAGCTTCCCCTCCTGAAAGTGTTCGTGAAGGACGATTAAGATTCAAATAATCTAATCCCACTTGAAGCAAAAAATCAAGTCGGTATCTGATTTCTTTAATGACTTCTTTAGCAATTGTGTTTTGGCGATTATCTAATTTGCCTTCGAGTTTATCAAACCATTCTTTAAGCTCGGCGAGATCCATCTGACCTAATTGGCCGATATGTGTATCTGCTAATTTGAAATGCAGGGATTCTTGACGTAAGCGGTATCCTTGGCATGTGGGACATTTGACAATAGTCAGAAAATCCTCCGCCCACGCTCTGGTTCGATCTGATGTCGTATTGTTATACCATCGGTCGAGCATATGGACGATTCCCTCGCTCGCCAAATCAAAAACCATCTCGTGTTTTGTATAACCAAGATCTATCTTAAAAGAAGTATCTCCTCCGTAGAGAATGATTTCGAGGGCATCGCTTGGGATATCACTTACTGGCGTAGATAAAGTAAACTTATGCTTCTTGGCAATCTTCCTTAATTGCTTGAAGGTCATATTCTCCCGTGCTTCGCCGAGAGGGACAATTCCTCCTTTGCTAATAGATAGAGAATCATCGGGTATAACCTTCTCCATATCCACTTGGTGTATTTGTCCTAGACCTTTGCACGCAGAGCAAGAACCATACGGTGAATTGAAAGAAAAGCTATTTGGTGATGGTTCTTCATAAGAGATGCCTGAGTCCGAATCCATCAATTTATTACTGAAGGGTTTTACCTCATTTGAATCGAGATCATTGATCTGGATAAAGTTATCACTGAGCTTGAATGCCACTTCTAAAGAGGAAGCGATTCGCTCTCGTTTGACATCTTCCACTTTTACGCGATCTACGACGATCTCTATATCGTGAACCTTATATCTGTCTACTTGTAATCCTGGTACGATGTCTTTAATCTCTCCATCAATTCGCGCTTTTGTATACCCTTTCTTACGCATTTGCTCAAAGAGCTCTCGATAGTGACCTTTTCGAGATCGAATCATTGGAGCGAGCATTGCTATTTTTTTACCTCTGTATTCTTTAAGAATTTGCTCGATGATTTTCTCTTCCGAGAATTTCACCATGCGCTTACCGGTTTCGATAGAGTATGCTTCTCCGATTCTGGCATAAAGTAATCGCAAGAAATCATAGATCTCTGTAGTTGTTCCAACGGTAGATCTTGGGTTCCACCCTGTTGTTTTTTGCTCTATAGAGATTACAGGACTTAATCCATCTATTGTCTCTACATCTGGACGTTCCATCTTACCCAAAAATTGCCGTGCATATGAAGAAAAGGTTTCTAAGTACCGTCGT
The DNA here is from genome assembly GCA_047634015.1 of Saprospiraceae bacterium. Taxonomy (GTDB): domain Bacteria; phylum Bacteroidota; class Bacteroidia; order Chitinophagales; family Saprospiraceae; genus JAJRXG01. The sequence continues at coordinate 1,037 of JBLIDB010000287.1, read as the reverse complement.
TGACCTTCAGCATATATTGTATCAAATGCCAAAGAAGACTTGCCACTTCCACTAATTCCTGTTATAACTACAAGTCTGTTACGAGGAATTTCTACAGAAATGTCTTTCAAATTGTGCTCTCGGGCACCGACTACTTTTATGTGTGTATGTTCCAAATGGATCTATTGCTAGGGTAATAATCAATGAAGGTCATGATTTGTTGTGGGATGAGCAAAAGGATCTTAATATCAATCTTCCTTCCTTCTTTTATTAGCCTTTAAAACCCGAAGTATAGTAGATTTTCCTTGGGTAGATTAGAGCTGTTTTTTAAAACTCTTAGCTAGACAGAACCCTCTCCACATAGAATACCTGCTGTCAAAGATGCAATTCTAACACGCCATGTAAACCCTTTACCTATCTGCTCAAAACGATACCCAACCAAAATGCAGGAACTAGCTGAAAGCCTTTTGTCCATAGGCAAAATCTATAACACTTGTTACCATTGTGCACCGGTACCAACTTCTATGAACTTACCTTTCTTGCCTATCAAGTAATTGACCTGAATTGGGATTATAAATATGTCTTCATAATATTCAGATCCCACCCTGATCCCAGCTCCCGATTTTTCAAGTGATGCAAATCGGAGATCGTATTTAAGTGAGTATAGGGCTCCAAATCCAAAACCTTCTATAAATACACTTTGGGCGTTTGGGCCAGATATGATATTTGTAAAAAATAGAAAGAAGATTATTGACGATAGGCATTTTATCATATTACATAAATAACGGTGTTATATATGACTGGTTAGCGAGATTAGTAACTTCTATTTACTATATGTATTTTTCAACAAAAAATTATCCAAGACGATATTAGTTTATCTATACATAAATGATAGCTGGCATCCAACAAAAACTATTTTTCTGCCAAAGCTATATTACTTCGGCCATGTCGATTATTCATGCAGATCAAAATGTTTTCAACTTACTCTAATATTTTGATTATCAATGATATACGTGCTAATATTCTTTGTTTTGCTAACTGTTATAAGTGTTATTCTA
>JBLIDB010000286.1:0-5829 GCA_047634015.1 Saprospiraceae bacterium | reverse complement strand
CGACCAAGAAAGAGGTTTGGGTACAAAACACCCAATGAAGTTTTTGCGAAAATATTGGACAATCAAGTGCACGTTGCATTTATTAGTTGAATCCAGGGGTTGTAATTTAGAGCGTGCCCGAAACTAAAAAAGTATAGTCGAGGATTGACCGAACATTTTTTCAGAAATGAATATGGAAGAATGGTTTCTGTTATTACAAGATACATCGGAACAGAAAATGTTCATACCGCTGAAGATATCGTACAGAAAAAATTGCTGAAGGCAGTTGATTCATGGCATTATAAGGGGGTGTTCCGAAAAATCCGCAGGCTTGGTTATACACAACCGCAAAAAAACCTGACACTTAACTTCCTAAAGCGCGAAAAGTATCAATTCGACTTTATAAATCAAGCCAAAATAGCTGAACAAAATTCAGAGGAATTAGAACAACTAAAGTTTTCAGAAGAACAAATATCTGACGAACAGCTAAAAATTATGTTCGTTTGCTGCCACCCAACGATTTCCGAAAACGCTCAAATTTGCTTGATACTTAAAATCCTCTGCGGATTTAGTATTGGAGAAATAGCAAATGCTTTTTTTACATCAAAAGAAACAAACAACAAACGGTTGGTTAGAGGTCGAAAGCAACTGCGTGAAAATGGCGTAGACTTTGAATTACCAAGTAATATCAATCAAAACCTTCCAATTGTTCTTAAAGCAATTTTCTTGCTTTTCAATGAAGGGTATAGCCCTACTCAAAAAAATGAACTCATACGATATGACTTATGTCTGGAGGCGATTCGACTATCCGAATTATTGGTAAACAATGAGGAAATTGAAAAGAAATCCGATTGCTATGCGCTTTTGGCTCTAATGTATTTTAATGCTTCACGTTTTGATTCACGGATGAACACAACCAATTCAATTATCGAAATGGGCAAACAAGACCGCAAGAATTGGAGTCAAAAATTAATCAATAAAGGCATTCATAGATTGAATCAAGCCAAAAGTGAAAAACACGTTTCAGTCTATTTGATTTTAGCTGCTATTTCAGCTAATCATTGTATAGCTTCGAGTTTTGAAAAAACGGATTGGAAGGAGATTTTATCACTATATGACCATCTTGTCGAGTTAGGGCATACTCCAATTGTCCGACTGAACAGAAGTGTTGCGCTTGCTAGAGTAAAAGGTAATAGAGCAGCTATATTGGAATTGGAAAGACTTAAAACAGAGAAAGGGATTGACGAAAACCATCTTTATCATTCAACCTTAGCAGAACTTTACAAAGTTGTTAACGAAACAGATAATGCTAAAAAATGCTTTAATAAGCCAATTTCATTGGCCAAAAATGAACGTGATATAAAATTACTTCAAAAAAGATTAGTACAAGTTGTCCCTGTTTCTTGATCTCGATTGTTTTAGGGGTGTACAGAAGTGAATTGAAATTGAAACAAGATGTCTCCGAATAACTCATTTAAAGCCAGTGAAGTCAGCTTTCTTTATTTCCATGATGGCTATGAACTTGCCTGTAAGAAAGGTAGGAAGAGAGAGCTTTGTCCTGACGATCAAATGGGAAATTTCGATTCTTTCGTCGGATCAGTTATTCTCGACAATCAACTCAATGCTTAGATCACTTCTTTCGGATCAAGATGAAAAGTTAGGGGGAGTATAGAATACTATGATAAAAGTTGTTTGCTTAGGGCAATGGACAAACAACAACTACAAGCATTTTTCCCAGCGGGGTTATTAAATTATTTTGAGGTAGTATCCTGGTTTATCAAAAAAATGATTCGCGAAGGGAAGATGAGGGCCGCTCAACCTTTGGAAATGGCAGGTAAGGTTTTATCTTATGAGAATGGTAGTTTTATAGACGGCCCATTTAACGACACCAAAGAGGTTATATCGGGATATTACCACATTATAGCAGAGGGTTTAAGTGAAGCCCTTGAAATTGCAAAGGCCGACCTAAGATTTGAGGATGGAAAATGGCGAATAGAAATTCGTCCAATAATGAAAGTTGACGGAATTAATTAGTCTATTCAAACATTTGCAAGAAGGAAAAATAATAGCAGCTTTGGTACTTACCCAAAGTCGCTATTTTAAATAAAGCATAATTTAGAAAGCCATCGTTTCAAAATCCGCAGCAAGGCTTATACTTGTATCGAGTGATTCCGTTTATTACACTCTCTTGTATGAACGCAAGCGGATATATCTATTCAGATTGAGCTAATTCTTCGGCCCTCGTAAGTGCAGCTTTCACACCTTTACGGAAAGATTCTTGAACAGCACTGGAATTAAATCCTTCTATTGCGGCTTCTGTGGTACCTCCTTTACTCGATACCTTTGAGATCCATTCTTCGCATGTGAAGTCATGTTTATTGAACAAATCTACAGCACCTTTGAAAGTCTGATAAGTAAGCAATTCCGCTTCTGATTCAGTGAATCCCATTTCTTTTGCAGATTCGATCAAAGATTGCATGAAGTAGAATACATATGCTGGTCCTGAACCTGAAATGGCTGTTGCTGCATTAATCATATTCTCTCGCTCGACATATATCGTTCTTCCGGAAGCAGCAAGTAAATTCTGAACAGTTACTAATTCTATCCTTGTTACTTCTTCCGAAGAAGTATAGACAGTCATGCCTACTCCGATCTGCGCTGGTAGATTAGGCATAGCGCGAATAATCTTAGTCGCTCCAAGTCCTTTTCTTAATGTCTCTAAAGTGACACCTGCCATAATCGACAATATCAATTGCTGCGGGTCCATGAATTCACGAATAGAAGTAAAAAGTTTCCCAATATCCTGAGGTTTCACCGCCATAACGATGAGATCCATATCGCTAATGTAAGTTCCCGGAGTTCCTACTACCTGACCTACTTCAAGAGACTTGAGTGTTTCGGCCTTTTCGGGAGATTTCTCAAGAATATACATGTTCTCAGCCTTAACATTATGCGACTTAAGGAAGCCTCTTGCATAGGTTAATCCCATATTTCCTCCTCCGATGATCAGTATTTTCATGATGTATACTTTGTGTTTTGCGAATGTCTTATTATGCTTTAAGCAAAAACCATACTAATCCGAATTTATTCGAGGATCTGAGTTGATTAGAACATAAAATAGGAAACTACTTTCTGCCTTCGGAGCAAAACAAATCTCATCTCACTACATTTGCGGCCCTTAATGATATTAAAAATCGCACATGGATTTTAAAAGTATAATCGCCCATTGTAAAGAATACGGATTCATATTTCCATCAAGTGAAATATATGATGGACTCTCAGCCGCCTATGACTATGGTCCGAATGGTGTGGAGCTCAAGAATAACATCAAGCAATATTGGTGGAAGAGCATGACCCAAATGCACGATAACATAGTCGGACTTGATGCCTCAATCTTTATGCATCCAAAGACTTGGAAAGCAAGTGGTCACGTAGATGCTTTTAATGATCCATTGGTAGATAATAAAGATAGCAAGAAGCGATATCGCGCGGATCAGTTGATTGAAGGGTATTGTGAGAAGATCGATAAGAAGATTATCAAGGATGTAGATAAGGCTCGTAAGAGATTCGGAGATGCATTCGATGAGCAAGAGTTCAGATCTACCAATCAGCGAATTTTAGATCGCCAAGCTACTATAGACAAAATAATGGGTCGTCTTGGGGCACTCATGACTGCGGGTGATATGGTGGGGCTAAAATCCTTGATAGAAGAATTAGAGATTGCTGATCCGGAAAGTGGAAGTAGAAACTGGACGGATGTACGTCAGTTTAATTTGATGTTCTCTACTCAATTGGGAAATGTTGCTGGCGAGGAGGGTAAACTCTACTTACGACCTGAAACCGCTCAAGGAATTTTTGTTAATTTTCTAAATGTTCAGAAGTCTACAAGACAAAAATTACCGTTCGGTATTGCGCAAATAGGAAAGGCATTCAGAAATGAAATCGTCGCTCGACAGTTTATATTCCGTATGCGAGAATTCGAGCAAATGGAAATGCAGTTTTTTGTAAAGCCCGGTACTGAAATGGAATGGTATAAGCACTGGAAAGCAACTCGTATGAAGTGGCATACTTCTCTTGGAGTGCCAGAAAGCAAATTGCGATTCCATGATCACGATAACTTAGCACATTATGCTAATGCTGCTGTAGATATAGAATTCGAATTTCCATTTGGATTTAGAGAATTAGAAGGGATCCATAGTAGAACAGATTTTGACCTCAAGAGTCACCAAGAATTATCAGGCAAGAAATTACAATATTTTGATCCCGTTGCTCAAGAGAATTATACGCCTTACGTAGTAGAAACATCTATCGGTTGTGACCGAATGTTCCTCGCACAGATTAGTCTCGCTCTACAAGAGGAAACAGTTCCTGATGCAGATGGAAAGGAGTCGACCCGCACAGTAATGAAATTGAATCCTGCTATAGCTCCCGTCAAGTGTGCTATTCTTCCGCTTCTAAAAAACAAAGAAGAGTTGGTCAACGCTGCAAAGGACGTTACTTCTAAATTAAAGAAGACGATGATCACCCAATACGACGAGAAGGATGCGATAGGTCGCCGCTATCGTCGTCAAGATGCCATTGGCACTCCGTATTGTGTAACTGTAGATTTCGAGACTTTAGAAAACCAAACAGTAACAATCAGAGATCGTGATAGCCTCGAACAGCAAAGAGTCCACATCGATCAGGTGTCTGGAATTATTGGAGAGAAGATAGATGTCAATAGTTTGTTGTAATATTCTTAATAAGAGGGGATAGGTAGTTTTTTATTTCTCACATTGTAGGATGGCTTGGTCTGTTAAATAAATTTTCGACACGACCAATTCAGTTTAAAATGTCTGGGAGATATTTGGCTGAGGGAGTTGCTTAGCGTAAAAGGTTAGCCTTTCCTTTGGCTTTATTTAGGCCTGTCCATTAGACAGATATTGTTTTTGTGCATCTAAGGAAAACGATAGATCACCCCAATAATGCAGTTATCTTTCATGTTTAAAATAATTTAACATACCGTTTAGGAACCATTTCTAATTTGACGAACAAGGAATCAGATTACAACTCTCTCACCTCAACATTTCGAATCTCACCAGTATCATCAAAAGAGCCAAATCCCACATATCCACGATCTATCGTTTGATCAGTAGTAGTCATGAGTAATTGCCCATCAACAGTGATGCTAGTGCGCCCATTGCTACGCTTAAGCATAATTTTATGCCAATCAAGATCTGTAATAAGAGTTGGAGTAGGACCTTTCAGACCTTCAATATCGATGCGAGTACGGTCACTATTATTGACTAAGAATATTCCATTATGATATCCAGCGGCATAGTCATTACTTAAGTGTACGTAGTAGAATCGACTTGGAGATTGATAACCGAAGACGATCAGAACATCTCTTCCTTTCTTTAGCTTAGGATCAGTACATTTTACTTCTGCTGCATATTCAAAATCTTTCAAAAAGGTATTCGAACGTATATATCCCAACTGGTAAGGACGGCGAAAGGGTCGAGATACTTCTTCCGTTCTAATCATGGATACGATTCCATTTTGTTCTTCCCATAATGAAGGGTTTTCAAAATGCCAATCGTGCGTTTGGGTATCTTCTGTATGAGGAGGTTGTTCAATTGGAATCACAGTAGATGTTTTGCAACACCAAAGATTCAAACCGCAAAAAAATAAAATTATATATCGCATTATATTTTAATTAATATTCTCCATTTCAAGTTGATAGTTGAGTCCACTCCAGAAAGTGAGGATCATCAGAAAATGGAAGATTTTGGATGATATTTTTATTTTTCGAACCTCGGTGATGCCTGAGCATCAGGGAGTTGAGAATAATGGAAATATCGCCAAAAGGGC
>JBLIDB010000285.1:0-5880 GCA_047634015.1 Saprospiraceae bacterium | reverse complement strand
GTACTTATTAGGGCTTGCCCTAGGGTAAATGCGTCTTGGGTAATCATGGTTGAAGCTTGATTACAGGTTGGTCAGCCCAACTTACGCATTTACTTTTTTATTATATGATTTATTACCGAACCATTGTGAAAGAGAACATATCTATTGTATTCAATGAAAATCATAGAGCAGTCCTAACGAATGCTTTTGTAAAATTAGGCCATGAAACGAATACAGTATTCGAATTAAGAGATGTGCCAGAAAACATTAGTTCTATTACTATAACGAATAGCAGTTTCAAAGATATAAGTAGAAATCAGAGCGCTTTAATTATTCTAAAAGATGGGTTTTCTAAAGAGCAATTTATTTTGAATAATGAGAATGGACATCGTATGAAAGTGATGCTTAAGAATTCTAAAATAATTCCAGTCGTAGAGAGTCAGTCACCAATTACATCAACGTCAATTATTGTTATATCTTCTTCATTAATTTTAGTTTGCTTTCTATTCAATCGAAGATTTAACACAGCTCGATTAAAGAATAGGCCAAGTTGATCTATATAGTATTTCGGTCTAAAGGGCACCTAAGAATTTGTCGAACATTATCAGGTCGTGCTATTTGATTCCGGTATACAAGAATGATAATTGGTTAGAGTGCTCTGTTTTTTTGATATCTTTCGCATGGATAATTAAAATACAATGAAAATTTATATCGTAACAATACTCTCCTTTCTTTTATTCTCCTCTGGCGGTGCCCAGTCTTCTCAAGGTATAGATCATAGAATATACGACATAGTAGATGCCTGCTCTGCTTCAAGAATTCAGTCTGATATAGAGACCTTAGTGGGTTTTGGAACAAGACATACATTGTCGGATACGCTTTCCGCTACCAGAGGTATAGGTGCTGCGCGAAGATGGATTAAAGCTGAAATGGAACGCATATCCGGAGCATGCGACAACTGCCTTGAAGTCTTCTATCTAAGTGGAATCGTGGAAGCAGATGTAAGTCCAAGAATACCTGTAAGAACTAAAATCGTCAATGTTCTAGGGATAAAGCGTGGGACAAAATATCCTAACCGATATATTATCATGTCTGGAGATATAGACTCCAGAGTCAGTGATCCACTCAATGGGGAAAGCGATTCACCTGGAGCAAATGACAATGCTTCAGGAATGGCTGGAGTTCTTGAAGCTGCTCGAGTGCTGAGTAAGTATGATTTCGAAAGTAGTATTGTATTTGTTGGACTATCCGGAGAAGAACAAGGACTCTTTGGAGGTAAGATCATGGCCGAGCAGATTACTGAGGCAGGATGGGAGGTTATTGGAATTCTCAATAACGATATGATTGGTAATATTAAGGGGGTTGACGGCGTAATCGACAATCGGACATTTAGAGTATTCAGTGAAGCCGCTCTTCCTACAGAAAATGAACAACAGCGTGTATGGAAGAGATTCTACGGTGGCGAAGTGGATGGCATCTCGAGACAATTAGCAAGATATGTTCACAGAATGACGAAAACTTATATGCCGGAGATGAATCCAATGTTAGTCTATAGATTGGATAGATTTGGTAGAGGTGGTCATCATAGACCATTTAATGATGCTGGATTTGCAGGATTGCGAATTATGGAAGCGCATGAAAACTATGTTATGCAACATCAAGATATAAGAGTAGAAGATGGTATCTCATATGGAGATGTCATCTCAGGCGTGAATTTCGATTATGCCGAAAAACTCACAGCGGTCAATGCCATAAACTTGGCGGCGATCGCTTGGTCGCCCCCCTCTCCTTCTGGTCTTATGATTGGAGGTGTTGTAAGGCCATCGACAAGATTAAAGTGGGACCCGTCGGATGACCCTAATGTTACATATAAGATCTATTGGCGTGATACGACATCTCCTCAATGGCAATATAGCAGACCTGTAGGAAAGTCTACTGACTATACATTAGATGGAATAATCATAGATAATTATCTGTTTGGAGTAGTGGCAGTAGGACCTGATGGCCATGAAAGTATTGTGGCTTATCCCACAACCTTGATTCCAAGGAGATAAATCAAAATGGGCAGATTAAATGATAATAGAAAATCGTAGGGATTGATAGATCACGAAAAGCTACTTTCTCAGGTAGCCAACGGAAATAACGATGCTTTCGAAACGCTCTATTCAGAATTGTCACCTATGTTATATAGTACAATTCTTTCTCACACGCATAATGTACAGGCGGCTGAAGAAATCACACAAGATGCATTTGTAAAGATATACAAGTCAGCAGGCACATTCAAAGGTGGCTCCAAAGTGAGTACTTGGGCATATAGTATCGCTACTAGAACAATGATCGATTATCAGAGAAAAGCTCAAAGGGATGGTCTGGTGTTTCCCGAAGATTTAGAACGCACCTCCAATCAAGCTGATTCCAATAATCCAATAAATGTAATAGAGGAAGAAGAAAGAAAAATATACATTTATAAAGCCATAGATACATTGTCGGCAAACCAAAAAACTGCATTTATCCTTGCTTTCATCGATGGTATTTCTCAAAAGGAAATCGCGAGTATTATGGATATGACTGTAAAAGGAGTAGAATCATTGTTGCAAAGAGCTAAATCCAAATTGAGACAGAAATTAAAATAAATAAAAAATATCGAAGGAATTTTAAAAATCGATCGTCAAACAAATATTATGGAAGAATTAGAATTTTCGAATCTCATAAGATCGCTTAAACGAAAAGAATACGATATCCCTAATTCCAATGTATTATTAAACATACAAAAAGAACTCGGAATTGTTAGAACGGAGATCGTACCGATGCATTTTATAAGATGGATTGCGGCTGCTATGATTATTCTTTTATTGTGTAACATTTATGTACTCAGCACTAACTCTACTACAGAGATTAGTCAAGCTGAAATGCTGATTTCGAACTACTCACTCTATAGCTCATGAATAAATTGAAATTTTACCAATTAGCTACATTGTTACTCTTTTTACTCAATGTTGCTTTTGTATTGTTTGGTATGAGACATCCGCCGAAAAACGCTAATAATCTTGCTATGAAAATGGTCAAAGAATTAGCCTTAGACGAATCACAGAAATCCTCTTTTTTAGAGATGGGAAAGGAACATCATAAAGCTATGATGGAATTCAATCAGGAACAAAAAACAGCACTTCAAAAATACTTCCAGCACCTACCAAATGAATATACTGGAGATGTTTCAACAGATTTACTAGGAACAATCTGTCAAGTTGAAGGAAATAAAATTGACTTGACATATAGTCATTTTCAAGATGTATACAAGTTATTAAATAAAGAACAGCTAGCGTTATATAAGCCCATAGTGGATGAGGCTTTATCACATATTTTAATGCTTCCATTAAAAAAAGTAAAACAAAACGAAGGGTTAAGGAAATAGGCGCGTCTAATAGACAAATAATAAAATTATGCGCTTTTACCAAAATGCTTTACTCTTTTTACTTGTTATAACAAGTCTCTATCTCATCTCATCCTGCGGGGATGATGAAATGGATCCAACTACAACTCCTGACACTTCAAATGCTACACTACATGAAGCATTCGCTGATTTTGATACTGATAACTTCACAATCTATCTTGATGGTGACCAAGTAGTTTTAGAAACGAATGGGCTTCCTAACCATGTTTCACCATATTGGTCAACTTCCCACGCTTTATACATCGCGCCAACCGTTACCACTTTAGACCAAATGGCTCCTGGGAATATTGATAACTTCAATGGATCTTATACTTTGAGAGTGCCTGCTGCTCCTGATAAAGCATCAAGCACAAGTTCAACGGGTTTAGGTTCTATAGGATTCGCCGTTAGTGGATCGATGATCTATAATGACGAAGAAGGGCCAAATGTACCTCTTGATAATGCCGCTCCGTCTTTAGATTTTACTGGGGCCCATACTGGACCTCAGAGTTACCACTACCATTTAGAAACGAAAGCATGGTCTAATGATGATGATGCATTAATAGGCATCATCGCTGATGGCTTCTTTCTATATGGTCGTAAGTGTAATTCAACAGGCTCTTACCCTACAGATTTGGATGTTTCTGGAGGACATACTTCTACGACCCAACATACGGATGACGCTGAGTATCACTACCACACTCAAAATGAGCTCTACCTAAACGAATATTATATTCTATTTCCAGGTGATTATCAGGGTACGCCTTCTAACATTAATTAGGAATGATGAGATTAAGAGGCGAAATTGACGCAAAGAGTATAGTGCTGATCGTTCTACAATTGATTGCTTATTTCCTGTTAGTTATCAAGGTACTCCGAATGAGATATTATCTATTAAATATTGGATTGCCTCTAATTGTTGCATTTCAATCATGTAATGTTGTTCCTATAGCAACGCCCCTACGTCCTAAAGTCTCAGATGATATAAATTCTGAAATAAGAGTTGATAGAAATGTGCTATTGTTAAAACCTTCAGAAGGTTTGGTATACTATCAAGGAAAACCATACTCAGGTGAAGCAATGGATGTCAAAGAGGATAAATTAGTAGGCTTAACGATCTATACTAATGGCAAGAAAAACGGAGTGAATCAAAAGTGGTATGCTGATGGGACATTGAGCTATAGAGTATATTATGAAAATGGCAAACTTCATGGAGATGCTTTTTCGTGGTGGAAGGATGGTACAAAAAGATCTCATTCAAATTTTAAGAAGGGTGTAGTAAGTGGCACACAGACTCAATGGTACCAAAGTGGAAATATATTCAAAGAACGGATTCTCGTCAATGGAAAGGAAGAAGGACTCCAACGGGCATGGCGAGAAAATGGGAAAATATATAATAATTATGAAGCCGTAAACGGTCGAATATTTGGACTTAAAAGAGCCTCTCTTTGTTATGAATTAGATAATGAAACAGTAGTATACAATGATTAGAATAATTCTCTTTCTACTTTCTATTTCATTTTTCTCTTGTGAGAATGGCACCCCAACAGAATTGGGAAGTCGGGTTGAACACCTCCCCTATTATGATGAAGCAACTTTTACACCCCATTGGTTTGAAAACGATAGTGATTCCTTGACTTCATTTCATAGAATTCCAGAATTTGACTTAGTGAATCAAAATGGGGATGCAGTTTCTGAAACAACTTTTGACAAGCATATCTATGTGACGGATTTCTTCTTTACTACATGTCCAGGAATCTGTCCCAAAATGACAGCCAACATGAGCATCCTTCAAGAGGAATTTTTGACTGACAATGAGGTGTTATTACTCTCTCATAGTGTCACCCCAACTCGAGATACTGTCGAGCAATTAAAAAGATATGCAGAGAACAAAGGAGTAAATAGTGAAAAGTGGCACCTTGTCACAGGAGAAAGAGCGGTAATCTATAATCTCGGAAGATATCAATATTTTGTAGAAGAAGACTTAGGCCTTGAGGCGGATCCAGATGAGTTCTTACATACTGAGAATTTCGTTCTTGTCGATAAACAGAGACATATACGAGGTATATATAATGGTCTTAATAAATCTTCAATAAAGCAACTCATTACTGATATCAAAACATTAAAACTCGAAGGATAGGAGTATTTCCTTAGAGCATAAAAGTCCGAAATAACCAGACCCGTAATATATCAGGTGCTACGGTTCCAGGCAACACAATATTTAGTAGTATAAATTCTATTGCTTTCGCTGGCGAATTTGATGTTGAAAAGTTTTCCATAGTTGGATTTGAGGATAGATAACTCCTGTAAGTACTAGAACGACTAAACAATTTAAGTTCTAATTATGAGTCCACTCCAGAAAGTCATAATATCGGGAAACGGCCCTTTTGGCGATATTTCCATTATTCTCAACTCCCTGATGCTCAGGCATCACCGAGGTTCGAAAAATAAAAATATCATCCAAAATCTTC
>JBLIDB010000284.1:0-5893 GCA_047634015.1 Saprospiraceae bacterium | reverse complement strand
AATTAACCAATGCTCAGAAGAGAGTTATAAAAGAAATTAGATATGATATTGGTGCGGGTGTTCAGATGAATCGCTTGCTCCAAGGAGATGTAGGAAGTGGAAAGACGATTGTCGCCCTCATGGCGATGTTGATCGCGATAGATAATGGATATCAAGCTACTTTATTAGCACCCACAGAAATTTTAGCGCGGCAACATTTTACTTCTATTTCAGAAAGTTTGAAAGGCTTAGGGATACAGTGTGCATTCTTATCCGGTTCTGTAAAAGGAAAGACGCGCGCAAATCTATTCTCTATGTTGAAAGAGGGACATATAGATATACTCATCGGAACCCATGCGATATTAGAAGATCCTGTACAATTCAAAAAATTAGGCATTGCTGTAACAGACGAACAGCATCGGTTCGGAGTAGCACAACGTTCAAAGCTATGGACTAAAAACAAAGATGTACCTCCTCATATATTAGTAATGACCGCAACACCTATCCCAAGGACGCTTGCCATGACTTCTTACGGAGATCTTGATGTAAGTGTAATAGATGAACTACCTCCTGGCAGAAAACCTGTTCTGACAGAACATCGTTCAGAGGCCGACCGTATGCGGATTATTAAATTCATGAAGAAGGAGATTGCCGCTGGGCGTCAGATTTACATCGTATACCCTTTGATAGAAGAATCTGCAACCTTGGATTTAGAAAATCTCGACCAGGGATATCAAGAGTTATTGAACTACTTTCCATTACAAGAATATCAGATTGCAATAGTTCATGGCAGGATGAAAGCTGCAAATAAGGAGATGGAGATGCAGCGCTTTGTCCAAGGGAGAGCACATATCATGGTGGCAACAACTGTTATTGAAGTCGGGGTGAATGTTCCCAATGCTTCTATAATGATAATAGAAAATGCGGCAAGATTTGGATTGTCACAGTTACATCAATTGAGAGGAAGGGTAGGGCGTGGTGCAGATCAAGCATACTGTGTACTCATGACTAAAAGTCAATTGTCCTATAATGCCAAGGAGCGGATTAAGACGATGTGCAGAACAAATGACGGATTTGAAATTGCAGAAGTAGATATGAGGCTTCGTGGTCCTGGAGATATAGAAGGAACGATGCAAAGTGGTATTGTAGATTTGAAAATCGCAAGTATCACCAATGATGTTCAAATCATGCAAGCGGCAAGACACTTTGCATTAGAAATGTTGAACATAGATGCTTCATTGGAATTCGCTAAACATCAAATGCTGGCTAAAGAATTAGCTAAGCAGAAAGGAAAGAATCAAAGTTGGGGGAGGATATCGTAAATCTAATTTGTTCTACACCAAAGATAACACCCCACCCAATACAGCTCCCAACAGTATAATTAGAAATGGACTTGTTTTTTGATTATAAAAATAGAGTCCACAGCTTATTGTCATAATCACTGCTGCCTTCCAATCTACTACTATGGAATTTGCGATCTCAAATGTCACGTAGATCATTACAGCTACGGCAGCAATATTAACCGCATCTAAGAATGAGATTAGAATCTTCGAGCTGCGCATTTTGTGGACGATAGGGTTCAATAACCATACAAAGAGAAAGGAGGGTAGAAAGATACCAAACGTTGCGGCTAATGCTCCTGGAATGCCTCCTAATTGATACCCTATAAATGTAGCAGTGCTAAGAACCGGCCCTGGGGTAATCTGTCCTACGGCAATGGCTTCTATAAGGTCATCATGAGTGAGCCACCCAAGATTATTAATTAATTCACCATCTAAGTAGGCAAACAATACATATCCACTTCCAAAAAGCACTGCCCCTACTTTTAAAAAGATCAAGAAGATCTTTGAATATGGAATATCTGTGGAAACAATAGCAAGGAGAGGAAGGAATACAATTGAATTCAATTGGTTGGGACGCATTAGAAAAGAAAGCATCATGGCAAATATGCCAGCCCCAAGTATTACCAATATTTCATTGACGCCCAGTACCGCCGCAAGAAGGGCTAGGATCCCAAGTATTATAAGTTGTGTTGATTTGGCAGCCTTCTTACCTAATTTGAATATGGCAGCGGCGATAAAAGATATAACAGCGGCTTTGATACCAGAAATGATAGGAAGGATATAAGCTATGTCTTTAATAGAGTCATAGCCGATCGCTACTAATAAAGTTATAAAAAAAGCTGGAAATATAAATCCTATTCCCGCCGCAAATAATCCTGCGCCTCCTCCTCTATGATAACCGACGTGCATGGTCATCTCTGTAGAGTTAGGGCCAGGAATCAGATTCGTCATGCCAACATAGTCGAGAAACTCTTCCATGCTGAGCCACTTCCGCTTCTTTACCAACTCTTCTTCCATGACAGCGATATGAGCTGCAGGCCCACCAAAAGCAACCCATCCAAACTTGAAGAAAAATTTAAATATCTCCATAAGCTGAAATTCGATCTAATAATTCATTCCCTTTAAGGGTAGCCACTCTTTAAATAAGTTATTCAATATTGCCAGCAATATCTTCCGAGACATTGATAATGTGATCTCCGATCTTCTCTAATATAGAGAACATAGAATTAAACACCATGCTTGAGTTGATGTTATAATCTGAATCTCCAAGATTGTTTAGATTGAATTCTTTCATGGCATCTCGTTGCAGGTTAATCGCTTTTTCTGCTTCGATTGCTTTTTCAATACGGACACTATTGTAGTGAGGATTGGAGAGGTTTTCAGTCATAACGGCGAATGCTTGGTCTACTTTTTCAAACATGTTATTGAGTTCGTTCCGTTGTTCTGGGATGAAGTAAACTTTCGCTTCTTCCTTTCGCTCGAGTATTTTGGATAATTGAAAGAAAAGATCTCCGATACGTTCAAGGTCATTACATATATTGAGATAATTCCTCAATTTCTGACTGGTCTTATGAGTCATTTTGCGATCCGCAAGTTTGGAAACATACTCCGTTATTTCCAATTCAAAGTTGTCGGTTATCACTTCATATTTGGCTATTTTTTTAAGCACTTTGGCCCTTTTCTTATCCTTGGTTGCATTCATCAAGGTTTGCGAAAATTCAGACATACGTGCGGCGATATCTCCAAATCTCGCGACTTCTTTTTGCACCTCAATTATGGCGAGTTCAGGAGTCCTATTGGAAGTACTTATAAATTTCAATCCCTCTTCATCATCTTCGCCAGTAGCTGGGACGCTCCAGATGGCCGCCTTTACTAGAAGCGGCACAAATCCCAGCAGCAATAGGACATTAGTTAAGTTGAATGCCGTGTGGAAAGCCGATAATCCGATTGGCATTCCTTCCGCAGAATATGGATCGGCAAGCCCCATTACATTCTGTACAAATGTTCCTAGAAGTGGAAGAAGCACCGGAAGCAATATGACCATCCATACCACTCCTATGATATTAAAAACTGAGTGTATACGAGCAGATCGCTTTGCATTGGTATTACCTACCATAGATGCCAACTCAGCGGTAATTGTTGTACCAATATTCTCTCCTAAGATCATTGAAGCTGCAATCTCAAAAGGGAGCCATCCTTGTGCACACATGGTCAAGGTTATTGCCATGGCAGCACTTGATGATTGGACGATGATGGTCACCAGTGCTCCAATAAATACAAATAGGATTCGTGAGAATATCCCCCATTCAGTAAACCCTTTCAAAAACTCTAAAATCTCAGGACTGTCTCCAATATCTGGAACAGCATCTTTCAAGTAGCTCAATCCCAAGAATAGAATGGCAAATCCAATAATAAACTCTCCCCAATATTTCACCTTCCCCCAACTTGAGAATAGCATCGGTAGACCTATGGCAAATAATGGAATGGAGTAGGCGCTTAGTTTAATCTTAAATCCCAATATGGATATCAACCATCCTGTGACTGTAGTTCCGATATTGGCTCCCATCATAATACCTGCGGATTCTACAAGAGAGAGTAAGCCTGCATTCACAAAGCTAACTGTCATTACTGTAGATGCGGAAGAAGACTGAACAAGGGCTGTTACCAGAAAACCAGTAAGCACGCCAAGATATCTGTTCTTAGTCATCGCACGCAGGATATTTCTCAATTGAGAACCTGCAGCACGCTGCACCCCTTCACTCATCATCTTCATACCATATATAAAAAAGGCGAGTGATCCAGCTATTTGTAAAACATTCCAAATTCCAAAATCCATTTCTTGCTATTGTGTGGTTATTAAGTGAGTTGCTAATGAAATCATTTAAAAGTGTATGTCCATTTGGACTCTAAAAATCGTTTTATCGTCTCCATTTGCAGTAGTTCTTCTAGATAAGTCTGTCTGAACCTTAAGTTTATGACCTACTATGTATTTTGATAGGCCCAGTGTATATTCTTTCTCATCGAGTGAAACTCCTTCATCTGGATTTATTTGAGTATACCTAACAGAAACTTCCACAGTTTTACTCATCATATATCCAGACTGTATATTGAGTCCAGTTCCGGTAAAATAAGTACCTACTAATTCATCTGAGGTATTGTAAACAAAAGGAGAGCCTGTATTCGTTATTTTACTTACATATTCTCCCATTATGGAGAATTTCTTGTGTTTGAACATCATGTCCGCAAAAAAGGCCTTCAGGTCATTGCCATAATATCCAGAATCATCTTTTATAAAGTCTCCACCTTGACCTCTTTCTCTGGCGGCTCTTTTATTTAAGTCATATACTACGCCAATTGATAACTTTGGTTTGCCTTCATACTTAGTTGCCCCACCAACATAATCTCCCTTAGAAGCAAAATTTCCGAAGGGTAGGAATTCAACACGGGCCGTATAGTCATATCCACCAAAATGCCCAGCAGTAACATCACGTCCTTCACCTTGGCTAATAGAGAAAATCTCTCTGACTATAAAATCTCCACCTATATTATGGTTATGACGCAGTTGAATCCCCATATCCCTATCTATGTTATATCGAGAATTGAGACGGGATCGATCTACCATCTGTAGATTAGCGGAAGAGATAACACGTTCTCTATTACCAGGTAATTTGGCTTGTCCAACCCTTAAGCTAAAATTTTTATAAAAATTCCAATCTACGAAAGCATCCAGTATCACTCTTGCAGCTCCACTAAACTCGGGACCAGCACCACCTCCTATATCTCTGTTACTAATTCCAAGTTCGACTTTATACTTGAGTTTTGGACCCATTGCGTATCCATCCCACTTGAGTCTTGATCTTCGGATTAGTAATGCAGCACTATGATCTGTTGCGCGAGAGGAATTTTGTGTCCATTCATTTGTCGCAAGGCTCTGAAATCGAAAACCAAACTTCATATATAAAGTGGAATCCTTGGATCGTATCTCTAGGCCTTTACCAAAAGTATCGGGGCCTATTTGTGCATTTGAAGGGCACATAAAGGCTATGATACTGATCATAGCCAGAAGGATTCTATACATCGGGACAATGCGTTAGTTCTATTATATCGCAAAAGTACCGAGCCCTTTGTTAAGCCAATGTTATCATTTGGACGGAAACGTATTAATCCTGACATTTTTTACTCATTTTTTACCAGTCTATTAATATCATTTCTGTCAACTAACTTTTCATGGGGTTATTTAGATACTTTTTAGACTTATGCCAGCAACAAGGCAGAAAAGTATCTACTAAAAAGTTGGGATCGGCCTTCTTACATTGTCCCGACGTATTTAGGCCAACCCCAACAGGATAGTACAAACCTATATATTACATGTTAAGTAAATGTAAACTCTTGATTAAGTGAAAGTCGTTTCTTTGAAGTTAAGAGAGTCTTATGCCGGTTTTGAGCATCAAATCAAAGATTCGGCAGTAATTGCTCTCTAATAATCTCGAGGGATTCTTCTATCTCATCAAAATGATCAAACCCACCGCTGAAATACCAATACCACACTGGCGCTGCTACAAAATATGCCA
>JBLIDB010000283.1:0-5954 GCA_047634015.1 Saprospiraceae bacterium | reverse complement strand
AAAATACATTGTGCCATGCTTTGGGATCATCAAGAAGTTTTTGCTTGCGCTTCCCTAATTGTATAGATAGGCTCTTAAACATATCCCCCTGTATACTTCTACTACGCTTAAACATGAAAGCAATCTAAAAACTTTTTCTCACTTATTATTAGTAGATGACATATGATTGATTAGCGACTTTTCGGAGTGGGCTCAAGTAAGTATGTTTAATCTATAAGACGGAAGGATGCAGAAATTGATATTGGGAGTCATTTTTATAATACTCGTTTAGACTATACTATTCGGACAGATAGTAACGTTAGATCCGGTTTTCTTTACTATAGAGGATCAGATAACGATCACCTACGATGCCTCGAAGGGTAGCAGAGGATTAGAAAATGAAAGTCAGGTTTATGCACATACTGGTGTAATAACCAGGTCAGAAGGTACGGGTAACTGGCAATTTGTACAAGGTAACTGGGGTACTTATGATCCTAAGGTTAAAATGACGAATATAGGAGAGAATAAGCATCAATTACTCATAGATATTAGACAGTTTTACGGATTGAGTAGCAGTATTAATGACGTGACGGAATTGGCATTCGTTTTTAGGAATGTTGATGGTAGTAAGGAGGGGAAGACCGCAACTGGTGGAGATATATTTGTTGCCGTCCCCGAGCTTACTTCATTTGAGGTATTTTTCCAATCTCCTACAGAGCAACAGCTTGTCGTTGATGAGAATAACTCAATAGATATTAGCATAGTCGCTTCTGCACCTGCCCGTATTGTGGTGTATGACAATAATGTGCTTATAGTAGAAGAGATTGGTGTAACAAAACTGGAAACCGTTTATCAGCCTACTACAATTGGGAATCATGTAGTGCGCTTCGAGGCAAGCACTGCGAATTTTTCAAAAACGGCCGCTTTCACTTACATATATGATCCCGAATTTCGGGTTGCAGATCTGCAACCTTCTATAGAGTATGGTTTGAATTACGATGCTAATGCAGCGCGCGCAATAATCGCGATCCATGCACCTTTCAAGAAGCATGTTTTCTTGCTCAGCAATATCAATGAATTTCAATTACAGAACGAGTATCTTTTGAACCGCTCTACTGATGGCAATGATTGGTGGATAGAGATTCCACTTAAACAAGATGAAGAATTGTTCTATCAGTATTTAGTAGATGGGGAATTAAAAATTGCTGATCCACTTAGCACATTAATTCTTGACCCAATGCATGATCAGGGAGTACCAAATAATCAAAGTCTACCAGCTTATCCAAGTGAGTGCACGGATGGGCACTTATCATATTTTCTTTATGATCCGGAGATTGTGGAGGAGGATGCTTTTCAATCACCAGCTAAAAAGGACTTAGTTATCTATGAATTACTTTTGCGTGACTTTCTCGAGTCACATAGCTTTGAAGACCTAATAGATACTTTGAGTTATCTTAAAAGGCTCGGGGTCAATGCAATTGAACTCATGCCGATTCAAGAGTTTGAGGTCAATGACAGTTGGGGATATAATCCATCATATCATATGGCGATTGATAAGTATTATGGATCACCCTCAGATTTCAGAAGATTAGTTGGAGAGGCCCACAAAAATGGGATTGCCGTCATCCTTGATGTTGTCTTCAATCATGCTTTTGGAGAATCGCCCTTAGTTCAATTATACTGGGATCAACAATTAAGCAGACCTTCAACAAAAAGTCCTTATTTCAATCCAGTTGCTAAGCATCCATTTAATGTTGGTTTTGATTTTAATCATGAATCGAAGGCAACTCAAGCATACGTCAATCAGATATTAAAGTACTGGATTGAGGAATTCAATATAGATGGTTATCGATTTGATTTATCCAAAGGATTTACTCAGCGGATGAGTGCTAATAATGAAGAAATGTCGACATACGATGGCTCGAGAATAGCGATTCTAAAAGGGTATGCGAATTATGTGTGGAGTATAGACACGGATCAATATGTGATATTAGAACACTTTGCCAGTAATGATGAGGAATTAGAATTAGCAAATGCGGGAATGATGCTTTGGGGAAATGGAAATTATAATTTCAACGAAGCAACTATGGGATATCACGAAGATGGAAAGTCTGATTTCTCTTGGCAGTCTTATAAAGATAGAGGGTGGCAATCTCCGAATGTAGTCGGTTATATGGAGAGTCATGATGAGGAGCGATTAATGTATAAGAATTTGCAATTTGGCAATAGTAATGGTTCGTATAATGTAAAAAGTGTGGATGTGGCTTTGAAGAGAAATGCCATGGCGGCGGTCTTTTTCTTTTCGATCCCTGGTCCTAAAATGTTGTGGCAATTTGGAGAATTAGGATATGACTTTTCCATCAATAGATGCACCAATGGAGTCGTTGAAGATTGTAGATTAGATCGTAAGCCTATAAGATGGGATTATCAAAATGAGACATTGCGCCAAGGACTTTGGAAGGTGTATCAAAAGATGATCGAGCTGAAGACTCAGAACCCTTTATTCAAAACAAGCGATTTCAAAACTGAATTTGGAGATCCAGTCAAAGTAATTTATCTTAATAGTAGTGAAGGGAATGGAGTGGTGATTGGAAATTTTGATGTTGTCGACCATAATTTAAATATTGACTTTGTGAAGAGTGGCGTGTGGCATGACGTATTTTCATCTGATAGTATAAATGTTGTCAATGGGACTAATGACTTTGAATTGACTCCTGGAGAGTATCATCTATTTCTTGATGAGAAATATGTAAGTACAAGTATTGCAGATCTCAGAGGTCTTGGAGCTACGATTATCTTATTTCCTAATCCTGCTCAGGAAAGGATTCATATTAAAATTAAAGGTTTAGATACTACATCCGTTTATGTAGAAATCATAGACCAAGTTGGAAGAGCTATCCAGAAGAATTTGATAGGCGCTACGGAGCAATATTCAGTTGATATTCAAGATTTAATGCCCGGACATTATTTTGTGAAAATCACGACGCCTGAAGGACGTTCCATATTGCCATTTATCAAGACTTAGGTATCTATCGAATCTCCTCAGCATTGAGTAATTCGTAATGGAAGCCACGCTCATTACTGGGATGAAGACGAAAGAACCCTTTGAATTTTATTTTAGTATTTTTTTGCCTTGAGGGTTCTATACTTTTGGGCTTAACTCCCAAAGTCATTACCGTCTCTGGACCGGCCTGGCCGCAAAAGAAGCAAGAAGCAAATGATGTTCTTGAAAGGGCGAAAGAAAATCCAAGTGCATCCAGAGGAATAACATATCCAGAGATAAAAACTTCAGTACTATCCAGAGATGCTAAATGATCGCTAAATAGACCATCTATAAGCGTGAATCCTGTTAATGTATCATACCTATCATGCCATTCTACTTCGGATAATTCACCCCAAGTGATATTTTTCTGCCCCTTGGCGTATATGCTCAAGAGAGCTGATAAAATGAATATGAATAGAAACTTCAAGAACTATAGTCTATTGATTCATATTATAAATGCGATCTTAGGACGTAATAGTTCGCAGAATGGCTTGTTAATTTATCTTAGCAACTGTGGATTAGTAAGTTGGTGTTTTCGACGTGTCTATTTTGGTCTTAGTTATTGCTTTGATGAAGGAGAATTACTGATCTTTTTACTGAATTAAAGTGAAAAATAAGTACAAAAGAAGCCGTCCAAATAGCTAAGATTATTATTTCACCGTTACTTAGCGAAAGTTATGGAATACAAATCTTCAGATCAGATCCTCAAAGAACTAAAGTCCAAAGAAATTAAGCAAGTTTATCTATTGCATGGTGAAGAAGCGTTCTTTATAGATCAAGTATCTGATTATATCGAAGAGAATATCCTCGACGAAGGTGGTAAGGCATTCAATATGTCTATACTCTACGGTCGCGAGATTGACTATAAGCAGGTTTTGGATCATGCACGTCAATTTCCTATGATGGCGTCACACAGAGTGGTTATCATCAAGGAAGCAAAGGGCATGAAAGATTTGGCAGCATTAGGGACATATATAGAACAACCCTCTCCCCAAACGATATTGGTTATAGCACATAAGGATAAGGCGATAGATGGACGTATCGCTTGGGTAAAGAAAGCTAAAAAACTGGATCATGTTGCAGTGTTCAAAAGTGATCCGATAAGAGATTACAATATTGAAAAATGGGTACCTACCTATCTGTCATCTTTGGGACTCACGATTACTCCAGATGCCAATAGATTGCTTTGTCAAAGTCTCGGAACGGATCTGAGTAAGATTACCAATGAAATAGAGAAAGTCCAATTGAGCCTTAATGGGACGAAGATCGATGCTGATATTATAGCTAAAAATGTTGGCGTAAGTAAGGAGTTCAATGTATTCGAATTAATATCTGCTATCGCCCAACGTGATCCTAAAAGAGTCCAATTTATAGCAACTCAGATGGAACAGAATACGAAGCGTGAACCGATAATAAAATTGCTTCCACAGATAGGTGCTTTTGTGGAAAAAGCCCTCGTTACCTCGCAGCATATATCTAAAGACGATCGCTCTCTTTCGAGTATGATTGGCGTTCACTTTATGTTTGTTAAGGATTATAAATTAGCTGTGCGCAACTATGGAGAGGAAGGCCTTCGACGGATCTATAAATATGTCCTTCAAGCAGATGGCCGAGTAAAAGGAATCGAATATCGGAGAGGAGAGAAAGATGTGCTTAAGGAGTTAGTTGGAAAGATATTGTTGGGATGATTTTGGTTGATCGTTTTAAAGAATTGAGAATTTCTCCAATGCGTGATGAAGGGGTGCTGGACAAATCAATTAAGAGGATTTTTATTTTTAATTTTCCATTCTCAATTCTCTTCCCCCAATCGCTAATTCACTAATTTGCTAATTCTATTCTTTTCATCCGCCCACTACGTCAAGATATCCTTTACAATGTTTCCATGAACATCAGTTAGGCGATACCTTCTTCCCTGATGTTTATAAGTGAGTTTTTCATGATCTATACCAAGTAGGTACATCATGGTAGCTTGAAAGTCGTGCACATGCACTGGATCTTTTATAATGTTATAACTAAAATCATCTGTTTCTCCATAGGATATGCCTGGTTTGATACCGCCTCCAGCCATGAAAATGCTAAAGCACTTAGGGTGATGGTCCCTTCCATAATTCTCAGGTGTCAATTTACCCTGGCTATAGTTGGTCCTTCCAAACTCACCTCCCCATACTACCAATGTATCTTCCAACATGCCCCTTCGTTTCAGATCCTTTATCAATGCAGCTGTGGGTTGATCCACATCATTACATTATTGTGCGATGGCCTTGGGTAAATTGTCGTGTTGATCCCAGCCCATATGGTAGAGTTGGATAAAGCGAACATCCTTTTCGGCCATTCTTCTTGCTAATATACAGTTGGCGGCATACGTCCCCGGTGTTCTTGAGTTTGGCCCATATAGATCAAATATTTCATCTGGCTCTTTGGAAATGTCCATTGTCTCAGGAACAGAGGTTTGCATCCGATATGCTATTTCATATTGTGAGATTCTGGTAAGAATTTCAGGATCATCATTTTCTTCATATTGGGCTTGATTCAATTCAGCAATATGATCTAACATCCTTCTTCTTGTCTGCTTGTTAATTCCTGGCAAGTCATTGAGGTATAGTACCGGATCGGCACCAGATCGAAATTGGACACCTTGAAGGAGAGAAGGAAGGAAACCATTTCCCCACAACCTGGAATATAAAGGTTGTGCATTAGGGCGGCCAGTGCCTCTAGAAAGTAATACACTAAATGTAGGAAGGTCGTTATTCATACTTCCTAATCCATAGCTCAACCAGGAGCCAATGGAAGGCCTGCCTGGCTGTTGATGGCCAGTCTGAAAGAATGAGGTGGAGGGCCATGGTTGATAGCCTCAGTGTGCATGCTTTTGATGACACACAGCTCGTCAGCGATTTCTCCAATATGAGGAAGAATATCACTGAACCATGTACCA
>JBLIDB010000282.1:0-5970 GCA_047634015.1 Saprospiraceae bacterium | reverse complement strand
AGCCATGACACTGCCTTCCCCATTCTATCGATATAATTATCGATAACGAATGACGCCATGGATAAAAATTGCTTCATGCAAGCAAGATAGTTTTAGAATGTGATACTATGCTAATTTTTTAGTACGCTAAATTTCAATTGAGTGTTTAGCGGGGCATACGACAGCAAGGATGTGCATAATAATCACTATAGATCAAGACTCAGAATACAGGTGGATAATAAAGATCCCAGTCCTCAAGATATTTTATAAACACTTTTGCTAAGTTTTCGGCATCAGCGATCGCTCTATGGTGCTGCCCAGTAAATTCAAACCCTTCTTTCTTAACCGTGGCCTTCATTCCTGAGGCATGTTTCAACCCTTTAAGATTACGATATGCTTTTTTAAGGTCTATGTACTGATATGTCCATTCATCTTCCACTTTATGCAACTTACAATCATTGCGTAATAAAAATGAATCATCAACCCCCCAAGACATTAGAATATATTCGTCATCATACATTTCTCCCCATTCTCTGAACGCCTGTGCCACACTATCAAAAGTCCGAGCAGGATCTACCTCTTCCTGCTTGATAGACGTCAATTGCTTGCAAAATCCACTTAAGAGCGGATTCACTATGGGACGTACGAATTGTGAAAATCGACTTACCTCATCACCATATCGATCTACCATCACTGCCCCAATTTCTATTACCTCAGTAATACCTTTAGGCGGCCGTCCCCTCCAACATGTTGCTTCAAGATCAAATATTATATACCTCAACTTTTCCCATTTACAATCCTAATACAATGACTTCGCAAGTTTTAATCCCGACCGCTCTGTAACTTCTACAAGGCCTTCGAGATCGTATCCATTCAATCGATTGTGATAATAAAACAATAGTTTAAGGTCTTCGCAGGTGATAATTTCATTTTTTTGCAAAAGTGGCAAGCGACTATGATATCCTTTTAGTTGATGTATGCCATCCTTGACGATTTCTTCAGCCGTTCGTGAACGTACCATTTCACTTAATCTGATTTCTCCGTTTAGTTCCATGGCGACAAGCGTAGTTCTTACGTTCCCGACTTGCTTACAAAGCTTATCCACAGGAAAATCGAAGTACTCTGATGGTAAGGTCAACAAAGAATACAGATCCAGATGAGGATGTTTATTTTTAAAGACTTCAAAAGCCGTAAAGGACACAATATTACTTGTCAATACAACATTCTCTCTCTTATAACTTTCTGATAATGCCGCAGATAAGTGTCTGGAATAGACTCTATTACGTTGCGTATCTTTTACAATTCTATCCTCTGATTGGAAGTATCCTCGGATGTCAATAACCTTTCCATTCTTTATACTCCTCCCTTCCTTATCAAGTGGATTTCCAAATACGTCCATAGGATGTCCAAAAGAAAAAGTGGCGGTGCTTCCATTTTTAAATAACTTAGATAAGAATCTTAGCGTTCTAAAACTTTTTTTCTTCCCACTCTTACCTGTCAGATAATTAGACTTACCTGTTCTCTTGAGATGTTGGTCAATTAACGAAGAACCTTCCAGAACACTTTGGTAACTTATAACGAGCGGTATTACAATAAGCTTCTTCTCGTCCTCTTGCATATAAAATTCATTTTGGCTATCGATGAGCGTATTCATCAATCCGAGCTTCATCGTATCAACATTCTCAAGCTCGCCACTTCGAGATCTTGTACCTCCCGGAAAAAATATACTATTGAGTCCTTCTTCTATTGATAAACTGGAATACTCTCTTAAAGTCGGAGAGTATATCGGATTCTTCTTCCTTCGATCAATTTTATAAGGGCCTAAGCGACTCATATAGTAGGCCAAAATTTCGTAGTCGAAGAGATTCAAACCGGCGCCATAAGAAAAGAATGGCAAACCTGTTTTCATTTCCATAACATATCCCAACAATATAGAATCCAAATTACTTGAATGCGTAGGAAGCACCATTACGGTTCCTTTATCAAATAACTCCCGAATATGATCCAGCGGTCCAACTATATCAAACCTATCCAAAAGCGTCTCTCGATTACCCCAGAATAATCCATGAATTTTTGAATAAAATGGGCTAAATAAAATCTTAAACAAGATAGTTAACACCTTTATCGCGAATTTGAAGGTCTTACCATTAAAGTCTCCAACAATCTCCTCGGAATATCGGTTTACTATTTTTTGAAGGAGCTCATCGTGGATACGCTCAGCGTCCTTATCCACTCTTACACCAGTACTAAGTTTTGATTCAAGGTTTTTCCAATAGGAATACTCTTTCGGTGGGTCAACCTTTAGTGGATTACTTTTAGATCTTAATTTCTCTGCATAGATAGTCTCCCCGAGTACATTAAGCAGTTCCTTTTTCTCGTCCTTCTGAATTCTTTTCTTTGCCTTCTCTGCAAGCTTACGAACAACCCCTTCCCGATTGGCATAAAATCTGGATATTGGCCAATCCTTCAATTCTTTTATAATGTGCGGAAATTCCTTCATATACTGATTGGCGAATATAAGCCTTGGCTACGAATCGATGGTCTTATTTAGTTCCTGCAACATAATTAATGTAGTCAAGGATATCTTCCTTACCTCTTCTTCCTGATGCGGAGCTCACGAAATGATTGGGCATATACTCAAAATGACTACTTAATTTCTCTATGTAACTCTCGACTTGTTGATCTACTGAATGCTCTTTTAATTTATCAGCTTTCGTAAATATAATACTGAAAGGCACCTCTTTTTGTCCTAACCATCGCATCTGTTGAATATCTGGTTCTTGGGGATCGTGCCTAAGATCTAATAATAAAAAGGCAGTAACGAGATCTGCACGCTGCAGTAAATAGGTCTCTATCATATCCCCAAACTTACCTTTGATCTTCTTACTTATTTTCGCATAACCATAGCCAGGAAGGTCTGCGAGCACCCACTTCTCATCTATATTAAAAAGATTTATGTGTTGCGTCTTCCCAGGTGTACTTGAAATTTTGGCAAGTTTCTTCCGATCACAGATGTAATTGATCAGTGAAGATTTCCCAACATTGGATCTTCCGATAAATGCAAACTCCGGCACTCCTGTTACTGGCGCCTTCTGCGTATTTGGGAAGCTACCCAAGAAGTTAATTTCCTGAAGTGTATAGTTTGGTACGTTATTTGACATAAGAATATACTGTGATATGAATTGATAATTAATTTATCGATTCCGTTGTAATTTAAAACTGCGACTGTCAAAACCCAACCTTAAAAGCTCCAAGAAATTGGAGCTTTTCTTTTTTAGGTAATTCCTATCTTTTTGGTAAACTGGGTATTAATTTCCAAAAGGATTGCGAATATCAGACATATCACGAACAATACATCTCACTCTTAAGTTTCATTCTAGTAGTTTCGTACTGCAATAGAGAATATAGACAGAATGAATAAACACCCAGTACTCATATGTGATCGACAATATCTCAGTCGCGTGGGTCTAAAGAGTATTATACAAAAACACCCCATGTATGAGGTACTTGGTGAGGTTTCTACACAAGAAGAGCTTGAAACCAAATTAGCATTAAGATTATATAGCGTGGTCACCATTGATATCACCGTTGATGGAGAATTTGGTTTGGAGAGCATATCCTTAATCCAAGAAATAGCTCCGAAAACCAATATCGTAATAATCTCCAATGAACAAGATAAGCGTCATATCTATGAAATCCTAGGACGAGGGATCAATCACTATATCACAAAATATTGCCGAGAAGATGAAATATTCAAAGCCCTTGACGGTGCCCGCTCTGGAGAAAAATACTATTGCTCAAAAGTGCTTGATATTATTATCAATAAAACATTCGGCAGGGAGAAAGAAGAAATATCAGAACTAACAGAAAGAGAAAAGGAAATTGTCCAATTAATAGCACAAGGTAAAGTCGCCAAAGAAATCGCCGCCATATTGCACATAAGCATCCATACCATTTATACACATCGCAAGAATGTTATGAAGAAACTGGGCATTAGCTCGCCGGTAGAATTAATAACTTATGCTATTAATAAAGGATTGGTAGAATTATAGAAGTCATTTAAGACTTCTTTATCTTTCCATTCGATAAACCAAACAAACATGAGCGAGAAGATCAAACATTATTCGAATGGAGATATTACTCCAGTTTGGAATCCCGAACTTTGTCATCATGCTGGAGAATGCGTAAAAGGGCTTCCACATATATTCAAACCCAAAGAACGTCCTTGGATAAATACTGAAGGTTGTGCAACTGATCCCCTCAAATCAACAATGCAACAGATCCCCTCAAATCAACAATAGGAAAGTGTCCTTCTGGGGCGCTTACATATATAGAAAACACAGTAAATTTGACCCAAACGCCAAATCAAGAAAATATGACTGAAGAGAAAAAAGAACTCGACTTAACACGTGCTCAAGTAATTCCTAATGGACCAATAATTATCCATACGCATCTAAGCGTAGAGAAACCAGACGGCACAACAGAAATACGAGAGAATAAAGCCTCGCTTTGTAGATGTGGAGCATCAAGTAACAAACCTTTTTGCGATGGTACTCACAAGAAAATAGGCTGGGAAGGATAAACAGAGAACAATTTGCTTTTAGTAAATATCAGATGGTAATTGGCTATTGCAAAGAGGACAATTCGCAACTTTTAATGCTCAATTGATTTTTGTAGCGCTCTTCTTAAGGTAGCAGCTCTTAGGTCTTTGCCATCATGGCTCCACCCAGGAGCTTTAAATATATAATTAAGCTTATCTGACCAGTTGGATGCGCGACGGACATCTTTCCATATGGCTCCATATTCATGTGTAGCAACATGTAATGGGTTAAAGCTTGTGATGTTTTTAGTAAGTCCATAGACAGGCCGTTCGCTATCAATCTCTTTGGCGAATGTGCCTAATAACCGGTCCCATATAATCAAAGCTCCGGCATGATTGCGATCCAAGTATAGGATATTCGAAGCATGATGGACTCGATGATGAGATGGTGTGTTAAAAATGTATTCAATCAATTTGGGTAGTTTATCAACCAACTCTGTGTGCACCCAAAACTGATATGCCAAGTTAATGGACATAGCTATAAACATCATCAAAGGATCAAATCCCAATAGCGCTATCGGAAGCCAAAAGAAGTACTTATGCAAGCGCTCCCCTGCTCCTTGTCGCAATGCAGTCCCAAAATTCATCTTCTCTGACGAATGATGAGCAACATGACCAGCCCAGAATAATCTCACTTCATGATTCATTCTGTGAAACCAGTAGTAAGCGAAATCATCTAAGAAGAATAAAATTCCCCACGCCCACCACTGACGTAAGACAACATCCTTCAACGGACTCAATTCATGCAAATAATAAAAAGCACCAAATGCCAAAATCTTGGGTATAAATTCTACAAATACTGTTATGATCGCCATAGATGCAGATACTAAAAAGTCTTTTCCTTGGTATAATCCTAAATCTTTAATCTTGTCATAGTAGAATTCTATCCCTACTACTAATAGAAATAAAGGGAAAGCTAAGATTAGCAAGTTATCAGCTTGTAATTGGGATACGATAGTGTTCCAGTCCATGCTAGCAATATCTCTAAAATCCTTTGAAATATCCATTCTATAATGAATCAATAAATAATTAAATATAGATTTATCCAGTTCTATGCATTAAATTCTTGTGGAAAGAAGAAATAACAAGAATGGAACGGAATGAATTTCTTAAATAACTGACACTCAATACAACTGAGAGTACTCAAAGCATAAAGTCTACAATCTCAAATTAATGGAAGATACAACTCACAATCATACAGATATAGGTATCCAATTATTCTCACTTCCAAAATTATTAGAAAAGGATTTCGAAGGAGGGATTAAGATGCTTCATAAGATGGGATATAGAGAGCTTGAATTGTATGGGCCTTTTGATTTTAGTGTAGACAAGGCAAAAGAACACTGGAGTGCGATCGCTAAGAATATAGGATTCTCCGGCAGTGGCTACTT
>JBLIDB010000281.1:0-5992 GCA_047634015.1 Saprospiraceae bacterium | reverse complement strand
CGCGCGATAGGAATCGCAAGATTTCAAATAAGATTAGGCGTTTCTAAACGGAAGAGTTGGTCAGTGGCGATGTCATCAAAAGGATGGCATCGCAAGTCACTGACCCCCCAAAGCCATTTAGGAATGAATAAGAAGTGGTTTGCCTCAATAGAGCTATTTGACATGGAAACTTACTCCTGTTCAAAATTAATGAAACCGCCCAGTACGTGAGGCGTACGCTGGGTGGTGTGAGAGGACGAAACGACCGATGTGAAAGCATCGCTCGTTTCTCCTACTCGATTCGTTCCAATTAGTATCACGATATGCGTACCTTTTTTTAGAAAATTATCACATTCTCCCTTCTGTGTATAATCATGGCTTGTGATAATTCTAAAAATAAAATGACTGTTAAGCCCTCCCATCAAGATCCAAATTTAGAGACTTTTAGTCAATAAGAAAAAGATAGCGTCCATCTTTTTCCCCTGAACAGCATCAATGCATCGAAGGAGGAAGTGGAAGAGTCAATGGTGGAATCATCGTCTAAACCTAAAAAAGAAATCGCAGTTTCCAAACCAAAACCAATAAAGAAGAAGGCCATAATCGTTTTTGATTCTCTCGTTTATCATTTACCAGATATGACTGAAAGAGGTAGGGTCAGTATTGAATTAAGATTTATGAATGAAGGCGAAGCACCTCTGTCTATAAAAGAGGTAGATGTAGTTTGTAGTTGTACTACAGAAGTTCCCTTTCTTGATATTCTACCTAGCAAGGAGGGTAAGATCGGCATCCAATATAACTAAGTAGGTAAGGAGGGATTCCAAGAACCAGAGATTACGGTATTATCCTATCCAACCGTATCTCACGAAAGACGATTCTCAAGATCGCAGTTAATGTACTGACTAAAAGGAAACTTTCTTTAGATTCTTTAAATACAACAAATCAGAAAGAAAGTCTACCTTATTAGCGTCACATCTCCCCGGCGAACACTTGGTTCGGTAATCCCTAAAAATCTTACTTGTACCACATAAACGAATACTCCAGGATTCAATTCATTACCGTTAAAATCTCCTGTCCAGTTACCCGCACCGTTTGTTTCTGGTAATAGGTTCTCTTCTATATGAACAAGGTTTCCCCATCTATCGAATATCTTAAGGAAGTCAATAAACTCAACACCTGCACCTGTATAGACTTTAAGAGATCTATTCGCAGGATCAAGAGAGAGTGGTTGAAATACATTAGGAACATATACATTTTCACTTCTCACGACATTAACTTGAATTATATCGATTGCTTGACATCCGTTTACGTCAATTACTTGTGCTCTGAACGTTTGACTTGTTATAGGTGAGATGGTTACCTGACTACATTCTGCATTATTGCATAAAGTAATATCAGCGGGATCCCAATTCACCATGTCTATAGCTGAGGAAGAGTTTATTGTAGCAGTAAGGCTACCAGTTTCGCCCAATTGTACTTCTATATCATCCCCAAGACTAACAATAAGTTCTTCTGGTGTCAAGATTATTATCATCGTATCCGCTGAACATCCATTACTATCAAAAACTCGAATCGTATAGTCTCCAGAAGGTGCTTCAAATGGCTGGTCTAAATCCTGCGCAGGGCTCGTATTTACCTGATATCTGAAACTACCTGAACCGCCAAATGCTGAATCCATTCTTATTGTGCCAAAATCACCAAAACACAATGGTTGTGTTATTTCTCCAAGTACCAATCCTATATTCCTTGATCCAGTAACATCAAAATCTAAAGCCACTTGACAATTATTCTGATCTGTAGCTATTACATTGTAAGAACCTATGGCGATATCATTGAAGAAAGAATCACGCGTTATAGTAGCACCATTAGCATCTCTCCAATCCCAGCTAAGAAGTCCTGCAGCACCTCCGATACGTCCCAAAACAATATTGGTCATTTCGCCTGAGCAGGCGGCAAAAATAGACGCATTCTGATCTACAAAGATCCCTAAAGAATCTGGCTGTGTTAAAATGAAAGTGTCAACTGACATACAACTTCCAGAGGTTAATGTCACTGGATAAATACCAGCACGCAATCCTAACTGCACATTCCCTACACTCCCGTCAGGCCAAGTAAAGTCAATACCAGATGCTCCTGTACCTACAAGATTAACAGTTGCTCCTTCTAAATCGGATCCACCAAAACACTCTATTGTACCTATAGTCGATGCATTAAAATCAATTGCTAATGGAGGCGCATCAGGAATTTCAACAAAAATAGTGTCAAAAATACAGCCGGTTGGATCATCAGTGATTATTACCCAGTTTGTTCCTGAAGTAAAATTATCAGGAGCAAAATTATTAGGGCCTCCTTGAAGGCCCGTATTTGATATAAACGAAAATGGTCCAGTGTAGGTCTGATTTGGTGTAACTACGATTACTGCGGCTCCGGAAGGGTCGCCCTCACATCTTGGAGCGGATAGATTGGTAACTGCGGCCATTGGAGGTATCGGATTTGAGAGCATAATACTATCTACAATACGACATTCATCGTCATCCTCAACTGTGACATAGTAAGTGCCAGATACGATGTCTGCAAGTACTTCATTATCTATTCCATTAGGATCTGGATCCCAGAAATATGTATACGGTTCTTCGCCACCGACAGGGATGGCGGTAATACTTCCGAATCCTCCTGAACACGGAATAGGTGTTATCGTAAAATCAACTGTAAATGATTCTGGCTCGAATAAAGTAATTATCTCGGTAATCTGGCAGCTTACAAAATCTGTCATTGTAACACTATAATCGCCGGCAGCGAGATTGTCAACTCTATCCGTTGAATCCCCTGTACTCCATTGATATGTTATAGTCCCATTAGTTGATGAAGCATTGAGAAGAATTGTTCCATCAGTTTCACCAAAACAGGAAGGCTCAATCCCCAATGGAAAAAACGAAAGATCACAACCTACAAGTGAGAAGGTTGTATCCATACCGCATGTTTGATCATCCGATATATTAATGTTATATGTGCCAGGAGAAAGACAATTAGTAAAGAAGTCTTCATCCGTAGATGAGCCACTATCTACTGTTGCTCCGGTATCGTCTGTCACCGTATAGTCATATTGCGCACCATTACCACCTGAGATAGATACCATTGCTCTCTCCATTCCTAGTGTGCATCCCATCACATCTCCTCCTGTAATGGTTGCCATATATGCTCGGCTGTAATCGACAATAATTGTATCTGAAGGATTCAAGTCACAATTTCCCCGTCCGATAGAATCTATAGCGGTGACGACATAGCGCCCTGCTGGAATAGTAACAAAAGTTCCAGAAGTAGCTGGATTCACTCGACTGTCATCGTAGGGAGTACCATCATTCGTTATACCCGTAAGAGAGTAGATATATTCATCTCCATTAAACGGGCCGCCACCGGTTGCAGAAACTATAATCTGACCATTTTCTCTTCCAGGACAAAAAGCATTATTGACATCGTCAATTACAATTTGTATTTCTTCGCGCAATACTTCTATCACTGTATCTTGAGTACATCCTAAGGAGTCGCGAATAACTATGTTGTAAGATCCATTTCCGACCATTGTCAAT
The DNA here is from genome assembly GCA_047634015.1 of Saprospiraceae bacterium. Taxonomy (GTDB): domain Bacteria; phylum Bacteroidota; class Bacteroidia; order Chitinophagales; family Saprospiraceae; genus JAJRXG01. The sequence continues at coordinate 2,429 of JBLIDB010000281.1, read as the reverse complement.
TCAACTTGATCAACACCAACCAATTCTGGACCCCAATCGAAATAGTATTTGTTATCTTCAAATGGCCTACCACCAGAAACAGTGAGATTTATTCGCCCATTATTATCTTCAGGACATCGCGGTGGTCTAACAACAGCGCCAATTGTAAAAGGAGAAATATCTGTAATGCTGATATCCATAGGGTCACTTACCATTCCTGTGGCATCAGTAACTATATATGTTCTTGTTCCTTGCGGCAAGTTTGCGAATACTTGAATATTCTGGCCATCTGGAAGATTAAATGTGTTACCCAAATTATCAGCAATCGAATAGGGAGGCGTGCCATTAAAAATGCTTATTTCTGCAACACCATTGTCAAATCCTCCACTTGTACCGCAGGCACTCGTAAGATATACTAATGGATTTGGCGTATCTGGAGGCATTACATGTACAATAGGTGGATCTTGATCAGGACATACAGGAAGCGCTATACTCTGACCGGTAACTGGATCATCAGCAATAAAATCAATCGAAGAATTAAGTCCTGCATCATTGATGAAGATGGCTCCATCTACCCCAGGAGTTCCAACTACGTTAAAGCAAAGTTCTAATAGAATAGTTCCGTTCGGCAGTGTTTCACCCACTACATTAGGAGCTGCCCACAACACACGAAGGATATCTGGTTCGGAATCTAAATCAACAACATCACTACTTGTGAAACTTGGCAATCCACTCGTTAAGGTGTTAGCCTCGGTATATTGTAAGGTGGTGGATGAAATATTGACAGAGAACAGAAACTGAACAATATTGTTAAAATTGTCAACAAAAATCGGGATACAAATATTCTCTCCAGATTTTACCATTAATGTATCGGGTAGATATACACGCACGGCATTTGGATCATCGCAAGGATCAATATCTTGAGCGTAAGCTTGGTAGGGGAAACCCAACCAACATAACAGAAGAAGAAGACAAAAGGAAGCTTTTTTTAATCTAAGTAGTATGTTCATGAAATTATGCTCTTTTTGCCGAGTGTGATAACCATCCAGACAATATCCGTTACTAACGTCAATGAATACGGGATATTGCAGTTTTTGAGTACATATTCATTGCTTTTGAATTCTTTGTCTTGTACTTATCAAAAAGATTTAAAACATTGATAATCAAAGGAGTACATATATGTTATTCACAGTTTCGGTTTTGACGTCAAACATCGTATTTTTTTGACAATTTATGGCCTATGGTTATCCCTTAGTTATAACTGATGGGAATTTTAAGCAGCGCCAAAATAATTTGGAATTATATGATTTTTGCCTTTAAAATAGATCCTTCTTTCAACTCAGAAGTTTGATTATAAAGTTGAATTTTTACAGAAGTGGATCTCAGATTCTGTATTATAACTTGTTCTTTGGTAACCGCAATATGGATTAAGCCCCCAGCATAATTCAAATGAAAAGAGTACCCTTGCCATTGCTCCGGCAAGAATGGGCTGAATTGTAAGCGCTCTGAAGTTTTCCTCATTCCAGCAAATCCTTCAACGATACTCATCCATGTTCCTGCCATACTTGTAATATGACATCCGTCCTCAGTGTCATTGTTGTAATTGTCAAGATCAAGCCTTGCAGTTCTAAGATACATTTCATAGGCTTTTTCCTTTCGTCCTAAACGAGAGGCAAGGATGCTATGCACACAGGGAGAAAGCGAGGATTCATGAACGGTCTTTGGTTCGTAATAGTCAAAATTGCGCTCTAATTCGGCAAGACTAAAGTGGTCCTGAAAGAAATATAGCCCTTGTAACACATCTGCCTGCTTAATAAATGGAGAACGTAAGATCCGATCCCATGACCATTTTTGATTAATAGGGCGATCTGTAGTTTTTAAATCGACAACGTTCTTTTGCTCCTTATCTAAAAAGCCATCTTGTTGTAAGAAGATACCAAGATTCTTGTCTTGTGGGAGATACATTTTGGTTACGATATCTTTCCATTTTTGAATATCGGAATCTTTATTAATCTTGAGCTTAGAGACTATTGCTATATATTCTAAGGTATCACTTTTTAAAGAATCTAAGGCTTTGAGGGTGTAGTCCAGACACCATCGAGCTATGTAGTTAGTGTACCAGTTGTTGTTAACATTATTCTCGTATTCATTTGGTCCCGTAACGCCAAGCATTACATAGCGTTTTTTAGCATTACTCCAATTGACACGTTGCGTCCAGAACCTTGAGATCCCAACCAATACATCTATTCCATATTCCGCCATATACGCCGGATCATTATAATATCTCAGGTAATCATGAATGGCGAAAGCGATAGCTCCATTTCTATGAATTTCTTCAAATGTAATTTCCCATTCATTATGGCATTCTTCTCCGGTCATCGTGACCATTGGGTATAAAGCCGCCCCATCCGAGAATCCTAATTTTTCGGCATTTTCTATAGCTTTAGACA
>JBLIDB010000280.1:0-5999 GCA_047634015.1 Saprospiraceae bacterium | reverse complement strand
GAAGCACAGAAGACAATCACCCCAAGTATATGTAATCTTGTAGCTAGTATGAGTCTGTATTTACGCAAATTTGCATTCATATTAAGAGATTCATCGGAGGCCCGAAGGTACAGATATCTTTGACCTTATTTGAACGACTCTAATTGATTATCCTATATGCGAGATAGCACAAATAAACCAAGAATTATAGATGTCATTATACCTGCTTATAATGAGGAGCAATCTATAGGCAAGGTTCTTGATGATATCCCAAAAGATCTTGTGCGACACATGATTGTGGGTAATAATGGGAGTACGGATAATACTAAAGAGATTGCACTATCCTCGGGAGCTATAGTTGAGGATGAGCCTAAATCCGGATATGGAAATGCTTGCTTAGCAGGAATGAAATATATCTCCACATTAGAAGTCAAGCCAGATATTGTTGTATTTCTGGATGGGGATTATTCAGATTTTCCTGAGCAGATGAGGGATGTAGTACGGCCGATTATAAAGGATGCCTACGATTTAGTAATTGGTTCCCGTGTCAAAGGAGATCTACAGAAAGGATCTATGACACCTCCTCAAATATTCGGAAATTGGTTAGCAACGAATCTGATAAGGATCTTCTATAAGTATGAATTCTCAGATTTAGGCCCGTTTCGGGCGATCCGATATGATAAACTACTACAATTAGAAATGTCAGATCCTGATTTTGGATGGACGGTAGAAATGCAAGTAAAGGCTGCAAAACAAGAAATGCGGTGTATAGAAGTAGCTATCGATTATCGAAAGAGGATTGGAAAATCTAAAGTATCTGGCACTATAAAAGGAACAATTCTCGCTGGGCATAAGATATTGTGGACGATTTTTAAGTTGATATAGGGATGAATAGTAGTATGGAGATTATGGAGGCCTCGTTGCAGATGATTTCACTAACCATTGTTGGAATATATTGCATTGCCCTAACGATTATAACGATATACTGCTTAATGCAATTCCACCTTTTGTTCTATTATAAGTTGTATAAGAGTCGATATAGCAAGGAACTTAAAGAAGTAGAGACCTTAACATCTTTACCACACGTAACGATACAACTTCCGATCTTCAATGAGTTGCATGTTGTCAAAAGGCTTCTCAAGAGTATCGTAGCAATAGAGTATCCTCAGGAGTTACTTGAGATACAGGTATTGGATGATTCTACTGATGAAACCGTAGATATATGTAAAGCGGAAGTTCAGAAATACAAGAAACAAGGATTTGACATATCATATATTCATCGTGAGTATCGGCAAGGGTATAAAGCGGGCGCTTTGAAATCTGCGACACCTCAGGCGTCAGGAGAGTTCATAGCTATATTTGATGCAGATTTCCTTCCAGAGACATCTTTTCTTAAAGATACGCTTCGATATTTCTCAGATCCTAAAGTCGGAGTCGTCCAAACCCGTTGGGAACATCTGAATCAAGACTATTCATTATTGACTCGTATCCAAGCATTGCAGTTAAATGTCCACTTCACAGTAGAACAATTAGGACGTCGATTGGGTGATTTGCTATTACAATTTAACGGAACAGCAGGTATATGGAGAAAGACTGCTATAGCGGATGCTGGTGGATGGGAGGCCGACACGCTCACAGAAGATCTGGACCTCAGTTACAGAGCCCAACTAAAGGGGTGGAAGATCATATTTCTTGAGGATGTTGTCTCTCCAGCAGAATTACCTGCGGAAATAAATGGACTTAAATCTCAGCAATTCAGATGGATGAAAGGAGGTGCTGAGACTGCCAAAAAAGTACTTCCAAGTATATGGCGTTCCTCGTTGAGTTTAAAAAAGAAGTTACACGCTTCTGCACATCTTCTTGGCTCAACAATATTTCTCGCAGTTTTCCTAATCGGATTTTTCAGTGTTCCAATGGCTATGATTTTAAAGCCTCTGGGAATAAATGCTAACTACTTCGCCATCTTTCTCACAGGACTGGCCTCTATTGTCCTAATCTATTACGTTGCTAATGTCGAAGTTGCCTGGAAGAAGAAGTCAAAATTCCGGACAATTCTAAAATTCACATTTCTATTTCCAGTTTTCTTAGCATTGTCAATGGGCCTTTCATTTCACAACTCATTGGCCGTATTACAAGGATACTTAGGTCGAAAATCTCCATTTATAAGGACTCCAAAGTACGATGTCTTAAAGATGGGAGACAAAATGAGAAATAAGAAATACTTCAATGCGGGTCTAAGTAAGGTAAGTATATGGGAAGGTGCATTTTTTCTCTACTTTTTAGCAGGATTAACATGGTCTATCTACCATCAAGAACCTTCTTTTCTAATTATGCACTTCCTTCTTACGGTAGGTTATGGTCTTATCTTTTTCTTTTCCATTAAAAATCTCTGGATAAAATGAAACCAGGAACGGCGTATAAATTTGGTGTATGTCTATTATGGTTCATTTCTATACTTGCACTTTGTTACTTACCTAAGCAGTACGAATTTAGCCAGCTTGCACTTTATGGTGGCATTGCTTTTCTGAGTTATTTTTACATTCTTTGGAAACCCGATTTAGTACCAGTACGCTGGTTAGTGGCTATAGCTATTGGTGTAAGAATTCTAATTATTCCTTCATTTCCATTACTCTCGGACGATATATACAGATTTATTTGGGATGGCCGATTATGGCACCTTGGCATTAATCCTTATTCGCATTTACCTATACATTGGACTTCTGAAGGTATAATGAGCGAGGGTTTGTTTTCACTACTTAATTCCCCGGAATACTATACGATTTACCCTCCTTTTGCGCAAGGTATTTTCTATTTGAGTACCCTTATATCTTCGACGGATTTTCGTGCTGAAGCAATTATAATGAAGAGCATCCATTGCCTATTTGAGATCGGTGCTCTCAGAGTGCTCTGGCTTTTACTCAAAGAATATAAACTCCCTGCAGAGCGCTGGGCTCTCTATGCCCTCAACCCTTTGATAATAGTAGAGGTACTTGCTAACGTTCACCATGAAGGGGTCATGATCTTTTTTACACTTTTATGCCTCTTATTAATAGCAAAGAATAAATATTATATAGCAGGAATATCAATGGCCCTTGCTATCGCAACTAAGTTACTTCCATTACTACTCTGTCCCTTGCTTTTCTTCTATTTGAAAGGAAAAGGTCGCTGGCAATTTACCTTAGCAACTATTTTAGTAACTCTTGTACTCTTTGGTCCGATTCTGATTAATGAAGAAATGGTTTCTCATCTCTTAGATAGTGCGGATCTCTATGTTCGAAGTTTTGAATTTAATGCAAGTATCTACTATTTCCTTAATGAAATAGGACAAAGGATTTATGGATATAATATAATAGGAACTTTGGGGCCTTGCCTCAAAGTTCTTACCATAATATCAATAATTTATCTGGCATTGAAAGCTCGTGCTTTACAAGGACCGGCAAACTTACCTTCCCTTCTGCTTGGTACGTATCTGGTTTTCGTCCTCTTTTCTTCCACTGTACATCCCTGGTATATTCTCCTTTTAATAGGATTAGCGCCACTCACACCATTTAGATTCCCTATTATTTGGTCTTTTCTCATTCTTGGCACTTATATCAATTATAGTTTCAATCCATACCAAGAGCAAATCTGGATGGTCGTTATTGAATATATCGTGGTAGCCTTAGTAGGAATAGTAGAGTGTCGCAAATTTATACAAAAAGGAAAAGGGCTACTTCCCATATTTGAGAAATAGCCCTTTCTATATTATTGTCATTTCGGTTCCACTCAATGACTACGTATAGTTAGTTGAGCATAGTCGAGACCAACCAAGTTAGTAAGTCCAGAGATCATGTTCCCAATTGAAAAGCTCCTGCTTAATAGCTTCCGCTTCTAATAATTGATCGTAATCGCTGTCTTCATACATATCTTGTATACGTAATCCCATCGTATTGGATGACTTAGTAATGTAGCTCGAGAAAAATCGCTGTTCAAACAAATCATACCAAGACATAGGGGCTATATCATTGAAGTCATTAGCTACTCTCTCACGTGCCAATTGATATCTAACCTTAGGGTAGTATACCCAAAACAATGGTCGAGAATATTTAAATTCTCCTGTTGTTTCTTCATAAGTATCAAGGATAGGTGCGATTCCCAATATACGAACCTTCATAACTGAAGATTCCTTATCGAAATACCATACTTCCTTAATTCTATAACGAGCAATCTGGGAAGGATCAAGAGGGCTATTAGTAATTACAATCTTCTCCTCGTATGTCTCAGGATCATAGGTAGTTGTAGTATCTATTCTATTTGTCATAGAAATTAGATTGTCCATTCCCAATGGTTCCTTGAATTTTTCATCCGCGAACACTTTAATATCTCCCGATTCAGCCAGATCTTGAAGAATTGTGAAGAACGGTCGATCATAGTTCCGAAATGGCTGATTCATCTTCTCTCGAGTATCAATCATTCTCCAGATTCGCTTCTCCCATAAGACATCAATCTCCCGCAGCGGCTCATAGTCAAGAACACGTCCTTGTTCTAACAAGGTCTTGTTCAAGATATCATCGATATATCCCGATGTCGTCTCCGGAAATTCACTCGATTCCTTTATTTCTTCCTCCGCCGTATCATCCGATCGTAAAAAGAAATCATCATCCTGAGCAATCACATTAGTGCTTACTATAGAAGCTATGAATAATACTGATAAGAAATATCTCATTCTGTAATTTTATTATTACTTGATTGTAAAAACCATCGTTCCAAGGTCACGCGCTGCCGCATCTCCTGGACACTTACATTTTATATTTTCAAAGAAGTACTTATCGCCAGCTACTGCCTTCATAACGATTCTCTTGGCCTCTGGTCTATAAGCTCCTCCTGGGTTAGATGCTAATTCCGCATCTTGTCTTTTTGGAACCCTAACAAGGTTAAAGCCAGCAATATTACACTTGGCTTCGAAGTCAAAGTTCTCCAATACCGGAAGAATCCCACCTTGTGCCTTAAATGGTCCACTCGGCATAGCTCCTCCCCTATTCTTAGATAGTGTTGGCACTGGACTTGGGATTCGTTTTACACGAAAATTCTTATCCGCACTAAAACCATCTGCAGAAACGGTAACTTTAGCAAATTGTCCAAGAGGTGTAGGTTTTGTAACACTCACTACAAATGTTCCATCTCCTTGCTTCTTAATAGTGCCTCCACCATTGCCGGCCATTGATACATTTACCTTATTACTCGCAACACCTGCGACAGATACTTCAACAGGATTTTCAACTCCGATATAGAATACATTCATCTTGGATGCCGAGATTGTAGCAGATCGCTCTCCAACTTCGTATTCGTATGTCTTCTTAAAACGTTGAATTTCATCCGTTGTTGGATTCTTTATAGACCCCTCAACTGTATAAGATTTCTTTCCTGTTCCACTTGCTGTTTGAGTAAATGAAGCCACACCATCATCATTGATTGACAATGGTTTTCCATTTACGCTAAGTGTCATTCCTACATTAGATTCCTTCGATGCTGATGCTGTCAAGAACACTTCTGTTTTAAAAGGCTCTCCGTTGATCACATACGTTTTTTCAGGAGCGGATACAACTGTAAATTTGTCAATGACCAAATCCGTAGTCGTTCCTACTTTCCCAGCTAAATATGTCAATAGAGATGACTCTGTACTAATTACGTCATTCTGAAACTTTCGCAATATTGGAAGTACTGCCTGAACTGGCATTTGCTTAAAGTTGAACGTAGACCAGCTATGTCCTGGCTTATCCCCATACTTGTCTTTCCAAGCTGCATCATCGATTATTTCTGGAATCTCCTTGCTAAACGAGGCTTTATCTTCTTCATCAATCAATTCAAGAATTACCGCTCTGTAGGCTAACAATTTTTCCTTTAAATCTTCTCCACCGCCTTCTTTTACAAGAAATCTGGTAGTTACATCTTTATTTTTCTTACCTCTAAGAGTGGTCGTTTTCTTACCATCCTTAAAGACATAATCTTCATCGTTGTACTCTCCATCTTCGTTACCACTC
>JBLIDB010000279.1:0-6004 GCA_047634015.1 Saprospiraceae bacterium | reverse complement strand
GTAGATTATCAAATAATGGAGTCTAGGGCGGATTCTCAGATTGTCGAAGAGATAGCAAACAGAGTAGTCTCAAAATATAAAATAGAAAGTTGGAGTTTTGATAAAGGCTACTGGCACAAGGACAATAAGGAATATTTGTCAACAATTGTAGGGCACGTAATAATGCCGAAAAAAGGAAAATGCAATAAAGAAGAAGCCGAGTATGAACATACTAAAACATTTAAAAAAATTAGGAATCAGCATAGTGTCGTAGAATCCAATATTAATGAATTGGAACATTGCGGATTGGATCGGTGTCCAGATCGGGGATACACTAATTATAAAAAATACATCAGCTTGGGCATATGTGCCTACAATCTACATAAGATCGGAAAAGAACTACAGCGACAGAAAGTGGCAGCGGCGAAGAAGCTCCGTGGCAAGGCCTCTTAGGCATAAAAGTGCTTATAGTTATCCACATAATTGAGAAATACCTATGCCTTGTTATGTCGAAAAACCAATAGTTTTCCATAAAATCGACGCGGGCTAATCAGAAGTCTTAGAAAATAGTCCAAAAGAGCCTTCAAGGAGATCGAAATGGCCTACCAGAATGCGAGCGGAATTGGAAAAATAGGAGTTTACTAACAGGCACTAAGTAGGAGAAGAGTTTGCTTTTGTACATAGAACCAAATAACTACACCTAATATATAATGCTTACCTAAGGGGAAGAAATATTCCATCAGGTGATATTCAATCATTCGTAACGTATTCTGAAAGAGGATAGAGGGAATGTTCTATTTTTAAGACGAAGGGACTTTTACTAAGTAGCAATAGAATATTTGTAGTGATTTACTTTTAATTGATATGTCCACTTCCCCTATCTTAGCCTTCCTGTTAAGAACAAACCTTTATTATGCCTGATTTCTGTCATTTACACTGTCATACCCACTATTCATTACTTGATGGAGCCTCGGATATAGGCCGGTTGATGGACAAGGCAGTAGCGGATGGCCAGAAGGGCATTGCGTTGACTGATCATGGTAATATGTTTGGTGCCTTTCACTTCGTAAATGAAGCTAATAAGAGGGGGCTGAAGGGAATCGTAGGTTGCGAATTTTATCTAGTTGAAGACCGCCATAAGCAGTCATTTGCCAAGGCAAAAGGAGAAAAAGACAGAAGATATCATCAATTACTCCTAGCTAAGGATCAGAATGGGTATCAGAATCTTGCGAAACTTTGTTCGTTGGGATTTATAGAAGGACTCTACGGGAAGTTTCCGAGGATAGACAAAGAGTTATTAGTACAATATAGTGAGGGTCTGATCGCTACAAGTTGCTGTCTTGCTGCTGAGATTCCTAGGGCTATAGCCAAGGGGGATATGGCGGGGGCTGAGGAAAGTTTAAAATGGTGGATTGAGTTATTCGGAGATGACTACTATATAGAGTTGATGCGGCATAAAGGACTCGATAATCTCGATAATACAGGAGTGAGCCAAGAATATATTAATCAAGAATTAATAAAATTAGCGAAGAAGTACGATCGGAAGGTAATCTGTACGAATGATGCGCACTATGTGGAAGAAGAAGATTGGAAGCCTCATGATGTCATCTTATGTGTGAATACTGGTCGTAAGTTGGATGAGATAGATCGTTTTAAATTTTCAAGTTCTGATTACTACTTCAAGAAGAAGGCTGAAATGCAGGCCCTATTTCATGAGATTCCAGAGGCCTTGGAGAATACTATGGAGATCTTCCATAAGATAGAGTCACCAACTTTGGCAAGAGATATACTACTGCCTAACTTTCCACTTCCAGAAGGATTTACAACACAATCAGATTATCTGAAGCATCTCGTCTTCGAGGGTGCAAAGAAGAAGTACGGAGAGATGACTTCTAAGTTAAAAGAACGCTTAGACTTTGAGTTGGGGATTATCAAAGACATGGGATTTGATGGGTACTTCTTGATCGTACAGGATTTTATAGATGCCGCTCGAGAACTTGGAGTAGCGGTCGGACCAGGACGTGGATCTGCAGCAGGGTCTGCAGTTGCCTATAGCCTGAGAATTACCAATGTAGATCCTATAAAATATAATTTACTTTTTGAAAGATTTTTGAATCCCGAGCGTGTATCGATGCCGGATATTGATATCGACTTTGATGATGATGGCCGTCAGAAAGTAATCGATTGGGTAGTAGATAAATATGGTAAAAATCAAGTAGCACAAATTATAACTTTCGGTACGATGGCTGCGAAGTCATCTATTAAAGATGTCGCTCGTGTGATGAATTATCCACTTAGTGAGACGGATAAAATCTCCAGATTAGTTCCTACAAGACCAGGAACAAAACTTAGAAAGATATTTGGAAAAACAGATAAAGAATTAAGAGCGGACTGGCAAGGAGATGATTATAGTAATATTCAAGATCTCCTTAAGATAAGCAGGGGTAACGATACGGCCGCCGAAATTGTAGCATTGGCGCAGCGAGTAGAAGGTACCGTCCGTAATACTGGAATTCATGCGGCGGGATTGATCATTGCTCCCGATGATATTACGAAGTACATTCCTGTTAGTACGTCCAAAGATTCAGATCTTCTAATTACCCAATTTGATGGAAGTGTAGTTGAAGATGCAGGAATGCTTAAGATGGACTTCCTTGGTCTGAAGACACTATCTATTATCAAGGATGCAATTGAAAATATTGTCTTGCGTCATGGTGAGGAGAAGCGTATAGATCCTGATGAGATCCCACTGGATGACACACTCACTTATGAGCTATTCCAGCGCGGGGATATGATTGGAATATTCCAATTTGAGTCCGAAGGGATGAGAAAATTTCTGAAAGAACTCAAGCCTACGAATATAGAAGATCTTATCGCCATGAATGCGTTATATCGTCCTGGACCGATGGATAATATCCCGTCGTTTATCGCTCGTAAGCACGGTACTGAAGAGATCGTATATCCTCATGTGTGGCTCACAGATATCTTAAAGCCTACTAATGGTATCATGGTCTACCAAGAGCAGATCATGCAGACGGCACAGATAATGGCCGACTATAGTCTTGGTAAGGCGGATATGCTTCGGAGGGCGATGGGTAAGAAGAAGCTCAGCGAGATGGAACGGCACCGTAAGATATTTACGGATGGAGCTGTAGCAAAAGGGGTAGACCCTGAGAATGCGGGAGAGATATTTGATACTATGGAGAAGTTTGCCTCCTATGGATTCAACAGATCTCATGCTGCTGCGTATTCAATCGTAGCGTTCCAGACAGCATATTTAAAAGCCCATTATCCGGCAGAGTTTATGGCTTCTGTGTTGACTCATAATAAGAGTGATATTACTAAATTGAACTTCTTCTTGCGAGAGTCTAAGAGGGTAGGGATTCCAGTTTTAGGGCCGGATATTAATGAGTCGATGCTCAACTTTACAGTAAATAAAGATGGCGCTATTAGATTTGGACTATCGGCACTAAAAGGAGTTGGAGAGGGACCTGTAACGGAAATTGTCAGAGTTCGAGAAGAATCTGGAGCATATACGAATCTCTGGGATATGACGAAGCGACTGAGCCTTCGTGCTGTCAATAAGAAATGTTTAGAAAGTCTCGCAGAGGGGGGCGCCCTGGATGATTTTAACGAAGGGAATCGCGCGCAGTATTTTGCTCCCAATGACAACTACGATACGGTTATAGAACATGCCGTGAGATTCGGCAATGCCTTCCAGTCTCAGAAAGAGTCTATGGCCAATTCTCTATTCGGAGATATGACAAATGAGATTCTGCCAGATCCCAAAATGCCAAATGTCAAGCCATGGAACAAAATAGAAATGCTCAATCGTGAAAAGCGCGTAACTGGAATTTTTATCTCCGGTCACCCGCTTGATGATTATCATATGGAGCTTACTAATTTTGTAGATGTACCGCTGGATAAAGCAGAAGAGCGCAAAGAGACATTATTGCACTTGGCAGGTCTTGTTACGGAAGTATTTCATGGGACGAACCAGAAGGGGATAGGGTATTGCAAATTCACTTTACAAGATTTTAGAGGCTCTATGCAGTTCTTTCTCTCCAATGATCAATATAAGCACTATGGGAAACTTGTGGATATGGGAGAGGTGCTTTTTGTCGAGGGAACTTACAACAAAAGTTACAGCGGGGATAATTATTACTTCCGCATTAAAGAAATCAAGATGTTGGATACTGTAGGAAAATCACTCACTAAGTCTATAACAATACAAATTCCAATTAGAGATCTAACACAAGAGATGGTAACTGAGCTTTCTTCGCTTCCTGTCGAAGGCGGAAAGCATAAGTATAAGGTCTATGTCGTTGATCCAATAAAGCAAGTCAACTTAGAATTGATAGGTAATGACGCTCGAATTAATGTCGAAACAGGATTGATAGATCACTTGTCGAGGTTAGGTCTTTCTTATAGATTGAATTAACCTTAATGATATAATCGTGAATTGGGGGGAGTCTTACTCTCGGAACCATTCATTGTCGTAAATGCTTTTTAACTCCTTTAGTTGTCGTGAATATTTAGGATCATTTGTAAAGTGAGTAGTCTCATATGGATCTTCTTTCAAGTTTAATAGCTGCTCTTCAAAGCCAGCTCCATCATAACGAATGTATTTTAGCCCATTTGTAGCTACGACCATTTTGCCAATTTCACTTTCTACGCCCAGTGTTTTAGGCCATTTTATTTTACGACCTTCCAGAAGGGGACGAAGACTTTTACCACGCGGGTCAGATCCTCCTTTGATTCCGGCGTAATCACAGACAGTTGGAAGAAGATCTAATCCATTAGAGATTAAATTGGTTTCATCTACTCTACCTGCTGGGATATGCCCTTTCCACATGACCATAAATGGAATATTCGCAGACTCTTCATAAAGCGTTGATTTATGTTCCATGCGGTGACTGGCACTCATATCACCATGGTCACTTGAGAATATTATTATAGTATTTTTCTCTTCACCGCTTTCCATGACCGCATCCAGAATAGTTTGAATTTTCTCATCAACATATTCGGTTAATCTATGATACGCATAGCGATGATGACGCCATTGATCATCAGTAAAATTCTGTCGCGCATTTTTACGAAATGGCCTTTGGCGAATGAGACTTTTAATGGCATTAGGTTCATCTATCTGTGGCTCGTAATTTTCAGGAAGTGGAGGACAGTATGATTTATAAAATTCTTCAGAACTAACGCCATCAGGTATTTTCATAGCCCTATCCAGTGTGGTCAATTCCACATCGGCATGTTTAAGAATCCCAGCATCCTGTTTGCTTGTTGCCATCTGTCGAAGGGCCATGTAACAAATGTCATGTGGGTTAATAAGCGAAACCATCATAAAATAGGGTTTCTTGTGATCGGCCTTAATAACGATTGCCGCTTCGGTAGCGAGTTCATCTCTTTCATCGTCGCTGAAATCTGTGAAGCCCAAAGTTTCTGGGGTTAAGGATTTAGGAAGATGCTCTTTACCTCCAAAATATAATTCATAATTTGCCTTTTTTAAATATGAGGAAAGTGTAGTGTTTTGAACTTCTTGAGAGACATCAGGTATTTTCATAGAGCCTCTATTCTCACGAACCTCATTTCCTTGGTTATCTTTAAAATATCCTGGGAAGCGGCCCGTCATTAAACTAATTCTCGCAGGCGAACAAACTGGATTTGTGGTATATGCTCGGGTGAACCGGATACCATTGTCAGCAATGTAATCCATCGCTGGAGTATTTAACCATTCATTACCGGCGCAGCTCATCATGTTGGCACTTAACTGATCGACATAGATATAAATGATATTGGGTCTTATGCTTTCATGCTCCAGTTTCTTCGAACAGCTGAATATTGGAAGAACACAGAGTAAATAGATTAGTCCTTTTACAAATTTTGAAACTAAGTAATATGAATGTACGGAAGTTTACCAGTAGTTTGTTAGTGTGCAGATAGGTTGCATTGTGGCCTATATCTTTGGTAAAAAGAAGATATGAACATCCTAACATTTATGCATGATTTCCCTGAC
>JBLIDB010000278.1:0-6029 GCA_047634015.1 Saprospiraceae bacterium | reverse complement strand
AAAAAGAAAATGACAAAAAGGATAAAAAACTCTTCCTTGAAGTATTAAATATTATTGGTTTAAATACTGAAGAAGGAAGTGCTAGGTATTGTGCGCAAATGCATAAATCCATTTTCAATGGAGTATACTTAGATATTATCACCCCCCCACCTCGATTTGTATAGTAATTCTACTTTTTTTTTGATTTTAATACTTTTCATTTTTTAGCATCTTAAGTGATGCCAATCAAATAGTTTGTGCCGTAACAATTATAAATTAAATAATAATTATATATGAGAAATAATAATACTCCAAGGCCTTTTTCTAATCTAAAGAGTGACTTACCTGCAAGTGTAGTGGTCTTTTTTGTGGCCTTACCATTATGCCTTGGAATTGCACTAGCTAGTGGAGCACCACTATTTAGTGGTGTTATTGCAGGTATTGTAGGAGGAATCGTTGTAGGAGGATTGAGTGGTTCTCAAATAGGCGTTAGTGGGCCTGCAGCCGGTCTTGCTGCTATCGTACTCACTGCCATTGGAACGCTCGGAGGTTATGAGAATTTCCTGATGGCTGTAGTTCTTGGTGGAGTTATACAACTCATTTTTGGTTTTTTGAAGGCTGGAATAATTGGATATTATTTCCCCTCATCTGTTATTAAGGGCATGCTTACAGGAATCGGTATTATTATAATTTTGAAACAAATACCGCACTTTTTTGGATACGATTCTGATCCAGAAGGAGATTTTGCATTTAATCAAGTAGATGGTGAAAATACATTTTCTGAAATATTCAATATGTTTTCGAATATCAGTATTGGCCCTACTATTATCGCAATTACAGGATTAGTAGTACTTATCCTATGGTCTAGTGTTCTTTCAAAAAAAGGAAAGATCTTCTCGATTGTACAAGGACCATTAGTAGCCGTAGTATTAGGTATTATCTATTATAATCTAACCTCAGGTCATGAAACGTTGGCGGTATCTCAAGAACATTTAGTTAGTGTTCCCATTCCTGACGATTTTTCATCCTTTTTAGGCCAATTTAGCCTCCCTAATTTCGGTGCTATCACCAATCCTGCAATATGGGTAACAGCTTTCACTATAGCATTAGTCGCCAGTTTAGAGACACTACTTTGTGTCGAGGCTACTGACAAATTAGATCCAGAAAAACGGGTAACTCCAACAAATAGAGAATTACTGGCACAAGGAACTGGTAATATTATATCAGGAATGATAGGAGGATTACCAATCACTCAAGTTATTGTTAGAAGTTCCGCTAATATACAGTCGGGTGGAAAGAGTAAAATGTCTGCTATCATACATGGTTTTTTACTTCTTATTTCAGTTGTTCTAATACCTGGGATTCTGAATATGATCCCACTTTCGGTATTGGCTGCTATTTTACTTATAGTCGGCTATAAGCTTGCAAAACCTCAGTTATTCAAAGTGATGTATGATTTAGGATGGAAACAATTCCTCCCATTTATCGTTACCGTTCTGGGTATTATTTTCACAGATTTGTTAGTCGGTATTGGTATGGGATTAGCTGTAGGAGTCGTTGTAATACTAATTAAGAGCTTTCAGAATTCACACTTCTTACATATCGTGGATAAGAGTAATGGCAAACATAGAATTCAGATGACTTTAGCAGAAGAAGTAACATTTTTCAACAAAGGTGCTATATTAAAGGAATTGGATCAATTACCTAATGACTCTCTCTTGGAATTGGATGTAACCAAAACACGATATCTTGATAATGATATTATTGAAATCTTGGATGACTTTAGTTTCAAAGCCAAGAATCGTAATATCGATGTCAATCTCATCTCAGAAAGAGGAACGGTTCTTAATCCTGAGAGTTATATAGAATTTTTCAAACTTGGACCTAAACGCGCATAATTCCATTACAAAAAAACAATACAATGAATACATTAGAATTTAACTCAGTTACACAGACGAAAGAATCTCAAAAGACTGTATCTCCAAGTATAGCCCTTGATCTACTTAAGAGTGGAAATCAAAGATTTGTATCAAATAAAAAGGCGAATCGAAACCTTAATGGACAAGTTACGGATACAAGTACGGGACAATTCCCATTTGCTACAATTTTAAGTTGTATCGACTCACGAGTATCTTCTGAAATTATATTTGATCAAGGGATAGGAGATGTATTTAGTGTCAGAATAGCAGGAAACTTTATAAATACTGACATTCTAGGAAGTATGGAGTTCGCATGTAAACTGGCTGGCACCCCTTTGATTGTAGTATTGGGACATACCAGTTGTGGAGCGGTAAAAGGTGCATGTGATCATGCTGAGTTAGGAAACTTAACAAGTATGCTTGATAATATTATGCCTGCTGTAAATGCGGTTTCATCCCCTATTGACATAGATCTAAGAAATTCCAAAAATCTGGAATTCGTAAATACAGTAGCGGAAAAGAATGTTGCACTTAGTATCCAAAGGATATTAGACGAAAGCAGCGTGCTCTCAGAAATGGTGGATGATGGAGAATTACAGATCGTCGGGGGTATGTACGATATAAGCTCTGGAGAAGTGACTTTTTTAAGTTAGTTCATTATATGATTCAAGCTCTGCACGTAATCCTATGTTATAATAGTAGGATCAAATGATCTTATTCTAAGATAATAACGATATGAATCTTTGATCAATAACAACTAAGGCTTTGGAGAAAGAATCTTCAAAGCCTTTTTTTTATCGTTTAGTTACTTATATCAACCATTCTTCACAGTTGATATGAACATGTTTGCACATCGTGAATTCTCCAGAAAGCAAATAGGAAAATTAATTCTCGTCAGTTTTCAGGAACAATATCAAGTCAAATAGTAGATTCACATCGTTATTGTATCCCATTTGGCTTTATCATAATTAACTATTACAGCTTGTTAAGAGTTACTTTCATAACAATACTACTATTAAGATTATATAGTCAAGCTTTGTCACAAATACCGACAACACAGGACTGCCTGGGTGCTGTACCTGTTTGTGCCCAAGTATATAGTGAGTCTACAGCTCCTTCTGGGCTTGGGAATTATTCCAATGAGATTGATCCATCAATTACGTGCGTTTTTGATGATAACAACTCCATCTGGTATACATTCACAGTTAATTCTTCTGGTAATTTTGGATTTGTATTGACTCCCAATGATCTTAATGATGATTATGACTGGGCGTTATTTAATCTTACTAATTCCACTTGTGATAACATTTCGAAAATCCCACAACTTTTAGTAAGCTGCAACGCTGCAGGTGGAGGGTCCTGTCAGGGAGTTACTGGAGCAAATGGAAATTCTCGTTATGACAATCAAGGAGGTGGATGTGAAGCTGATTTTCCGGATTCGAATATGGGCCAATCACCATTTAATGATTTTATTCCTGTCCTAGAAGGAAACTCTTATACCCTTATGGTGTCTAATTGGACAGGTTCTACTAATGGATATGAAATCGATTTTGGCGTTTCAGAAGATATCGGAATTATTGACAGAACTCCCCCAGAGATAAATGCAGTTACGCTGGATAGAATCGATGGTTGCTCTCCTATGGAAATCACGTTAGAGTTTACCGAATTCATCCAATGTAATAGTATAGACCTTTCTAATTTCCAACTTATAGATTCTGAAGGAGAAAGATACGACATCATGTTTTTATCTCCGATATGCGAAGTCGGAGGGGAGTATAGTCGAACGTTTCTAATTACATTAATGGAACCGTTGACTAAAATAATGGAAACCTATACCCTCTTGGGAGAAGTCCAGGATGGTTATAAGATACTTGATGTATGTGATAACGAAGGTCTCGCATTCAGTTCCAGTTTTGAAGTTACGCTGCCACTGATAGGAGATATCCTATTACCTGCTGACACGGTCATCTGTGACCTACCCAATATTGTTCTTAATGTCTCTGATCCAACAGCTCTTGCATATGCCTGGCAAGACGGAACAACTTCACCTTATATTACAATCTCCTCTTCGGGAACATATATAGTAACCGTATCTAATACTTGTGAGGTAAAAGAAGCAGCAATAGAAGTTGAATTCATTAGTAGTGCAAATGAAACTGTAGATCTCGGTCCTGACAGATCCCTATGTGACGGTACTTCATATACCTTAGATCCTAATCTCAATATTAATTACCGCTATGAATGGAATGATGGAAATATGGAAAGTATACGGAACATTTCTACAAGCGGCACCTATCGAGTTTCAGTCTCAAATGAATGCCGTGTTCTTGGTGAAGATGAGATTACTGTGGAATTCGAAGAAAGGTCATTTTCAGTGGACTTAGGAGAAGCAGCATTACTCTGTACAGGTGAAAGGATCACCCTTTCTGCAGGACATCCCTATGCTGTCGACTTTCTATGGAGTGATGGTAGTACTGCTCCTACACTATCAGTTATAGCTGGAGGGCAATATGCTGTTACCGTTTCCAATGAATGCGGTAGTATAATTGATGAAGTAACCATCAATGAAAGTAGTTGCGTAGAATGTCATGTCTATATTCCTAATACGATGGCTCCGAATAGTGGTTCCTCCAACAATGAATTAAAAGTTACCTCTAACTGTAGATTAGAATCTTATAGAATACGGGTTTATGATAGATGGGGAACTGAGGTGTTTCTGTCAGATGATCCCGCTATTTCATGGAAAGGGTTTGATTCTTCCATTTCTCAAATTGGAAGTGGTATCTATGTATTTGTTGTTCGATATAGTTATTTTGAATTTGCCGAGTTAGTAGAGAACGTAGAATTTGGAGATATTTTGGTAATTCATTGACTTTAATCGACCATTCTAATTTCGTTGTATTCGCCATTATAGAAATATTCTATCCTACCTTCGTCTTCTAATAAATCAAAATATCCGATTAACATATTAAAAGCCGGCAAATGAATTTTGCCCTTGTAAACTTCATTATATATTTCTACGATCTTACTTTTTCCTGACTTAATCGATTGAAAAGTTTCTTCTTTCCGACGATGAATTCTGACTATTTGATCTGAAATTATTTCATGAGCGTTTGGTATTACGTTATAATGTCCCGGAAAGACTTTGTCTAATTTCATCTCATCAAACAACTTATAGGAATCTAACATTTCAAGAATCCCTTTTGCTCTTTTAGTAGGATCATCTAATCTTGATTCCATAACTGGTGTAGGAGTAATCTTCAGGATCATATCTGCTGACAAAAGCTGCCTACTATCCGCGTGATAGAAACAGTTTTGAGTGGAAGAATGTCCAGGAGCATATATCATCTTCCATTTTTCTCCATTAATTTCTATCTCAGGTTGAAGGATATCAAATGTTTCTATAAGCTCTTGAGGGATATCATGCCAGATGTTCATCATTGTTTCCTGCATCTCTCCATACATGGCTTCTGACATTTGGAATAAAGCATCCGGCATAATAGCACTTAGAGTATCCTTTATAATACTTCCACGACCACCCCATTGCTCCCTAATTCCTTTTGTCCATGGCAGCACTCTATCGGAGACCCTCACCTTTAGGTTATTCTCTTCAGCTATGCGCCCGGCACCTCCTATGTGATCAACATGGGCATGAGTAATGAGTAATTCATCCAGATCACCTAATTTCACACCAAGAGTTAATAATTCACCTTTCAGCACTTGATAGCTTTCCTCTGTGCCTTCTCCGGCATCCACAAGTGTCAATCCCTCTCCTTTTATCAAAAAACTATTGACCGTCTTCATTCCCGTAATAGAAGGTAACTCAATCCGATGTATTTGCATATTTATATTTGAATACCTGCGAGTTTACGAAGATGATAGCATATAGGGCATCTAAGGCTATATCTTTAATTGTCAATCCATCATAAGAAGCAGACCAGTCTTATAGGCATTATATTTGCCCCTGATTGAGTTCACTTCTAAAGCAAAAGCATGAAACTTACATTCTATGGTCAGAATACATGGTTGATAGAAACCGCTGGTAAGCAATTACTTATAGACCCTGCGATTTCTATGAATCCGCTTGCTAAAGACATTATTGATATCGATGCCATTCAATGCGATTATATC
>JBLIDB010000277.1:0-6076 GCA_047634015.1 Saprospiraceae bacterium | reverse complement strand
AGTCATATCTCCACAACTTTGCATTATCTGAAGTATGCCCATCAGCCCTTACAAGAGATAGAGACTCCTTTGGATTGTCTTATGGCCCACTAATTTGTCATGCAATTATGAAGTCGTAGATATTATAAATAGGTTTTATAATGAAGACTTCCGCTTACGCATTCCTGTACATCAACAGCCTACCCTATATGCAATTCAACGATGTCGTAAAGCATCATTGGGTGGGCATGTAGATAGTTGTGATACTTGTGGGCATATTAAGATTAGCTACAATAGCTGTCGAAATCGTAATTGCCCCAAGTGTCAAGGACTGCAAAAAGAGATGTGGGCCATCCAGCGAGAAGAGGAACTATTACCAGTCTCCTATTTTCATCTTGTATTTACTCTTCCAAGTGAATTGAATAGATTGGCCTTACGCAATCCAAGATTCATCTATGATCTGTTATTTGAAGTGGCATGGTATATAATTAGAACTTTTGGAGAAGATCCTAAATGCTTAGGTGCACGAAGTGCTGCCAAAATAGTACTACATACTTGGGGTCAACAGTTGACCCTTCATCCTCATGTACATTGCATAGTGCCAAGCGGTGGTTTGAAGAAGGACGGTACTTGGCAACGACCAAAGAAGAGCAATGCAAAGTTCCTCTATCCGATACTTGGTATGAACCAAGTATTTAAGGCCTACTTCTTACGAAAGATGAGCGCGCAATTAGAACTCGGTGCACTGTCCTTACCTCCATCATTTCCAATGAATAGAAACTATTATAATTGGAAAGAAAAGCTGTATGCCAAATCATGGGTAGTATATGCCAGGCCGCCTTTTGGTGGGCCGAAGCATGTTGTGTGTGTGAAGTGCCTTGCCAGGTATAGCCATCGAACTGCAATTTCTAATCCCCGTATTCTCGATATTACAGACACACGTTTCTTTCAGATATAAGGAATCTTTCAGACGTAGAGCTTGTCCCATACAAGACTGACGGAGATTCAGGTGCGTTTAATGTAGGCAACCCAGGAATTCAGAATTAATGGATAAAAACTAAATAAATTTATTTTTTGACTTTATTTAATCCTCAACCCTAAGTTGTTTCCATCGATAGAAGTTCTCTTCTTGTTGATAAAATAGGCAAGTGAGCCGCAGGTTAGGATGACACCTAATACCACCATAATCCAACTGATTTGAATAAAAAAGCCTGTCCAAGTTGTTGTTGAGGTAAAGAAGGCTTGATAGAACATGATTCCCACTGCTGCTAAGTATCCAAAAGCATCCGCTACGTATATTAAGAAACCAGCATTGCTTACACACTTGAAAGTGGCAATCAGCCTTTCAAAGAGTATGCAATTGAAGGGGATATAGCCCATATATCCTCCGATACCTGTAAGCACCATCCATATGTTAGCAGATATATGTTCTGATTGGAACAACCATGTAGCAACTCCGACAGTTAGGAAACCAACAATGATGAGTATGTGATTAATAATAAATGCTAGCATGTGGTTTTTGATCAGCATGGTTCCCGCTACGATACCTAGAAGTGAAAGTGCAACGTAAGTCTCAATCATTCCAAAGTCTAATACATCAACCACTCCTTGTTCTTTAAGGATATCTGGCATAAAGTTATCTCTGAAATCTCTGAATGCAGTTAAGAACATATAAACAATCACAAGCAGCACCAGCCCAAGGGCAAAGGTTTTAAAGAACTTAAGTCTTGTAGTGAAATCCATAGGTTCGCGTTTCGTACGTTCTGCTTCATCCTCTGCACTTGGTGGTGGTATTTGACTTAACATCCATACAAAGAAGATAAGGGGAAGTGTAAAGGCGAGCCCAGTAGCAAAGGGCATCCAGTACTCTGGTACTCCAAGTTCCATGATTTTTATTCCTGCTGATTTTGTCCATCCTGAGGCTACAACGAAACTGACACTCAATCCTGCACCAAGAAGTTCGGTGGTTTTTCTTCCTTCAATAAAGCTAAATACCAACCCCCAAATCATCCCTAACATAAGCCCATTAAAAAACAAGCAAGCACCTTTCAATGAAACAGGAACGGTTGCAAAGCCAAGCAGGGCAAATTCTGCAACACCAATTAGACTTAGAATAGCCAAAGCGCGATATCCCCCTCGCATCTCTGAAATGAACTTAATTCCTGCAAATTTTGATAATGTATAGCCAATTGTTTGACTAATGATCAGAACAGTTTTCAATCCCATTCCAAGGAAAAAAACACCTTCATAACTACCTACAGTAATGGGTTTCCGAAATGCATACATGCAGAAATAAGTAGAAAACGCAGCAACAATAACCCAAATTGAGAATAGCTTTGAATTAGTATTTCCTAACCATTGAGATACTTTTGATTGTTTCATAGCTATAAAAGGAATCCGTCAGTGTTAAATGTACAGGGTTGAAAGGAACCATCTATCATTGTCCAAAGTTCTTTAAATCTGTGTTTCATTACACACTCAAAGGCATAATTATATGCCCCAATGATTTCCTTCGGGTGATGCCCATCAGAGTTAATCATAATAGGAATGTTTAATTCTTTAAGCAGTTTCATGCCGTAGTTTCCCGGATAAGTTTCATTAGCCCACTTTTTGTAAAGCCCGCGGGTATTTATTTCCACAATAGCATCAGTAACTGCTACACACTCCATAGTTTTGCCAAGCTCTTTTTTATACCAGTCCGATTGCTCATCAAAAAAAGGCTTTCGGGTATTTTGCATTTTTATTTTGTCAATATGACCAATGATTTGCGGACAATCATTTTCAATCATGTGTCGCGTAATCTCAAAATAACGAGTAACGGCTTTTTGAATATTACCATGAAAAATATCTTTTAACCCTTTTTCAAATTCGGATAGTGGACCATCTATTTCCCAAGGTGCTCCATTTGAGTGAAAGTCTACGAAATGAACAGATGCTATTGTGTAGTCGAGTTGTGCTTTTTTTATCCAATCGCTAGATGGCCCCATTTCATTGGGAACATAATCTATTTCCAAGCTGAGGTAAACATCAACGGGTGAGCTGCCTTTTAGCGCATTCACTTCAGCGCAATAAGCATCAAGTTGTTCTCTTTTCATAGCCCATTCACATGAAGCGTAAGGAGTAGGGGCATGAGAAGAAAAACCATAAGCATATAATCCAGCCTTTTCACTCGCCCTTAAGTAGTCAATAACTAAATTGGAGCCATCGCAGTAGTGAGTATGAGAATGAAAGTTAGACCAAGCCATTTTTCAATCGTTTATTGGTAATAGTTTAGCACGTTCAAGATAAAAAGTCTTCCTTTTTCGCTAAGACCTCAAATGAGGTATCTTCCTTGAGAGATAATTCAGAAACCAGTATTTCACTTACATTCGCTAGTTCAGGGCCTTGGGTACACCATTTTACAAATTCCTCAAGCTTCTCATCGCTACCCTCAGCTTCAATAAAGACACTGCTATCGGGCAGATTTTTTACCGAACCAGATAAGCCAAGTCGCTGCGCTTCTATTTGTGTATCGCGCCTAAAGTAAACGCCCTGGACTTTACCCATTACCTGTATACTGATCCGTTTGGTCATTGCTTTTTCTCAAATTGTAAATTTAAAACAATACTGAGCTTAGGAAGTGTGGGCAAGAAAACAATTTATTTTCTACTTAAAATTATCTTTTACATTCAAAACTCAATACTATGAAGTACCTCAAATATCTCGTTGGAATAATTGTTCCTTGTCTGACCGTTTGATAGAGAATTATCTACCAATAGTATTAGAAGAAATAGAACTTTTTTTTCATAAAAAAGAACTCATTCCAATATATACAGAACCTGATTCAGGGTATGCCTTTCAATATATTCTATAATTATCTATTAGATTGCTTACTCATGTATGGATTACTACATGGTCCGTTATAAAGTCCACCTAGTCCGGTATTCATATCTCTTCCGACATTAGTGTAGATTTTACCACAGGGGCCTGTATAAGCCTCATCATCTAGTCCTTTGTACATTCTACCACCTTGTCCCAATATAGATCACCACCCGGTCCTGTGTATCATTTTTTTTGCCACATATTTTTATTCAATTGTCCCTAACCCAAAGGAACTCAAATATTGTCGTTCCCAATACTCCTATTCTAACCCAATAGTTCCTGGAGGAATTTGAGTTTCAGCCTGCCTATGTCGGTAGACAGGTTGGAAAGCTGCGCATCTATATGGAAAGGCTTGATCTCAAGCTTCTCTTTGGTACTACTAATTTAAGGAATTTGCGATTAATAGGATTTATGGGTTCAACAAAATTCTGAAGTGTTTCACTCAATATGTACACTTTTAGCAAGAACAGATAATCATTAGAGTAGTTGTAGAAACACACACTCATTCGAAATAACTTACCGAAAAAAATATCACTTTCAGCGTTTTCGGGTAGTCTGTTCTACTCCTCCAAATCGAGTAAACCTTCCTGCCTGCTTTTGCCTGCGGTGAGATCTTCAGCTTTAATGTTAGCGTTCATTCTATCATTTGTTTCTAACCATCAATCTGGTCTTGAACGGCCTATCCTTTTGTCTATTTCCGTTTTATCGCGTGAAGAAAAAGAATTTGTCCAATGCTTGGGCGTTGCTTGTCGTGCTGCTTAATATAATCCTCCATGCCTCCAGAATTGTTTAATTCCTTAACCTTAGATATGACTAACTCAAGTTCTTTGGCTGGCACCAACGACCACACAGAATCTCCAGCTCTCCAACTTGCTTTTAAAGGTCCTTCAACATCAAAATATGATTGTCCTTGATAGCCTAAAGCTTTAGTAATCGACTCCTTAAAATCAAACCCGTTATTCTCAAGCATCTTAGAGAGCTCGTCAATGAGAATATACTTATCACAGATAAGATCTACCGCATTTGGAATTAATTTTGAGTACCAGTACCCATTTCTCAATTGCTGATTTGAACAGGTATGAATTACAAGAACTCCTCCGGGCTTAAGAACTCTATTAAACTCTTTGATTACTTCTTGAAGCTTTGAAAAATCCTTTGGGAAGTCTTGCGGTAAATGATGAAAAACCTGATTCACCATAATGGCGTCAATCGATTCATTCTCGATCGGCATTTTATCAATTGAGGCATGGTGAAATGCTATTCTCCCTTCTAATTCGGCATCAAACATTTTCTGTTTCGCCTTATTGATCATCCCAAGGTTCAACTCTACCGCTTCTACCTTTTTAACTCGGTTAATAATAATTGAGGAATGCGACCCTGTTCCGCAACCGGCATCCAATACCACCATTTCGTTCAATGGAACTGAGGATTTAGAGAAACAATCGAATATAATTTCTGTTCCTACCGGCTCTCTAGTTTCATCATACCCAGTTGAGGTTGATGTATAATCTTCGTAACTACTCATCTGTGTCTTCTCTTTTTTGCTTTTTTCGTAATAAACGCCAACATCCTTGTATATGTGGAGGATCATCGGTTTCCGTGCAGATCAATAATATCATAATCTCTGGACTTATCAAAGGATGCTCGCTAAGATAACTCATGCCTGATGATCTTACAGAATATTACTGTGTGATCGTATGTATCACTTACCTCTGTGGCTTTAAGTAGTCTATTCTAACTTGGAGGGTATGGATAATTCACATTGAAGGAAGAGTCTTAGACAATCGACACATTATTTACACGCTATTAAAACATTTAATACCAGTATTTCAGTCGTTTCACCATATATTATATTTTAGTCTTTTACTAACATATAGAGAAGGGTAGTAGCAGAAATAGGGGAGACCAACTAACTGATATCCGATGATAATTCAGCAGTTCTTCAAATAAACTGCGTTTTCAGTTCAGATAGCGCCAAAGAACATCCAGAGACCGAGAAATAGCGAAGGATTATTTGATGTTCGTGGTATGCCTTTCTTTATTATTTCATTCAGTATTTGTCAATTATTTCTAATTAACTGAATCTTATTACTCTTCAAATAATAAATATTGAGCCCACTCCGAAAAGTCGCTAATCAATCATATGTCATATACTTATAATAAGTGAGAAAAAGTTTCTAGATTGCTTTCATGTTTAAGCGTAGTAGAAGTATACAGGGGGATATGTTTAAGAGCC
>JBLIDB010000276.1:0-6085 GCA_047634015.1 Saprospiraceae bacterium | reverse complement strand
TGAAGAATGAATTTCCAATGCTTGTCTCAGAATTAAGTGGTGGAGGTAAAAACTTCTTACAATTACACAGCTGTATTATGATGCTTAAGGCATGGCTAAAGGGAGTACACCATAGCGTGCAAGACTTACAACCATATCTTTATGAATATTGCTATCGTTATAATCGTCACTTAATGAAGAGAGGGATATTTGAAAACCTAACTCAGCGGATGATGCTACACAAGCCTCTTTTTTATAAAAATATTAGGTTTGCTTAAATGCCCAATTCAATGCGTTAATTTCCATAATTCATGAAATTTCTGAGATCTGGATAATCATTAACATAGAAGGCCAATTGGTCATCTGGTAATGATCTTCCATCATAGTACGGAAGTACTTTGGCATCGGTTATGCCCAGTCGTTCTATATCTCGGCGGGTTTGTAAGGCTTCACTATAGGTATCGTATAATCCAATAGTATATATATATAAACCGGTGATTTCATCTTCTTCAACCGAGGCGTCATTGAATAAATCAAGAGCGAGCCCTCTATACATCTGACCTATTATAGCAACTTGAATTTTATAATTAATAGCATCATCACTTAGTGCGCGATAAAGGTCATATTTAGTACTTATGTTATAAACTGGAATATCAGGAGCCGTTCGGTTTATCTGCAGAAGTTGTTGGTCATAATCGTAAAATTTGAATTCTATTCGACTATTGTATTGACTGGATTCAACTGCATCCGACACATTTCTTTTGAAAAGTGCCAGAGGATAATTATCTGCTTGTCCAGATACGTGCAGACGACGATCTTCAATTCCCCCTGCAATAAGGGCCTTTTGCAGTTTTTCGGCTAACTTAACAGAAGAAAAAAGCTTAAACTCTAATATTCCATCTTGGCTTGAATGACACTGAATTTCTAATTTCAATCCAGGGTTTTCATTTAAAATGGAATTTAGTTGACTTATAGTTGCTTGTGTTCTTTTGTCTGACAAATCCAACCTTGACTCATAAAACAAAGGCGAGATATTGTATTGAATTGGAGTATTTATCACTTCTATTCTTTCAGGAGTTTTAGTCAAAGCATCATCTATTTCTGATTCATTTGAAACAACTAACCCTTCAGTATTCAGTGCTATCGAATCTAACTCAACGGAGTCTTCTACAACGAGCTCTTCTACAATGAGCTCTTCTGTAGCGAGTTCTTCTATAACGAGCTCTGCAGTATCGTTAATAAGATCTTCTAATAAAGTGCCTTCTTGCTCAAAACTTTCCTCAAGTTCATTCGTTTTTTCAGATGTAACAAAGCCATCATCAGAGATGTGATAATCTACAAATGGAAGATAGTCTGTAGTGAAAGATTGCTGGCCTCGCGGTACTTTGAAGCGAGCTATGTAAATATCCTTACCACCATATGCGTTCTTGCGGTTAGAAGAAAATGTTCCAGTTAAGCCATTGAATGATAAAGTGAAATTGACATCATCTCCTGGGCTATTGATCGGAATTCCTAAATTTTCAGGTGCTGCCCATTTATTGGCTTCATAGAGATATGTCGAATAAAATATATCCAACCCACCGATGCTTTCGTATCGATCTGAGCTATAATATAATTCGGATCCATCTTTACTTAGAAATGGACTTAATTCATCTTGAGGGCTATTAATTTCAGGGCCGAGATTAAGAGGCTCTCCCCACTTTGAATCTTCTCTAATAGAAGCGTACAAATCATATCCTCCATAGCCATTAGGGAGTCGACTTGAAAATATTACAAGATGATCATCATAGAAGTACGCATCGTTAGTGCTCAGATTGAATGCGCTTGGAATCGGCAATTTCTTTGTACCCTGTCGATCTCCACTGCCAGAATTAAGGCACAAATCTCCTTCGAAATCTTTTCCTCGAAAGAGGTAGATCCCGTCGGCATTTTTGGTAAATCCTAGTAATATATCTTCATCTCCACGATTGACAGAATAGGGGAGACGTTTGGGTTCCATCCATTCATTATCAATCTGATTGATCGAATATATATCATAATCGCTGGCAGACATAGTCAACGAAGTATTGGGCTTATTACTGGTATAATAATACCTCCCAACTACAGACGGGCTTTCTATCATGCCGATCTCATCGTATACCGTATTGATAATATTAGGGCCTCGTTCTACGATGGCTATTGGTCTCATATAAGAGAGATCTATTGCTCTCCCGCATTGTTTAATCAACTGACGAACACGGTTTCTATCCGCATTGTCTATGGGGGTTTCTCTCAGATAGTTCTTATAGTAATTGGTTGCTTGTTGGAAGTTTCCTTTGTGGTGCTGGATAAGTCCTGTATAGTAATCTACAAGGGGGTTTTTATATCCATACTCATAAGCTCTTTGGAAGTCTACAGCCCCTCTATCCAACTGATTTAATTCGTAATAGCACACTCCTCTTTTGAAGAGTATTGGAGCACTATTTTCGATCTTATCTATTTGATTGTAATATACTAAGGCCTCTCGGTAATTATCTTCTTCATAGGCCACATTACCTTCCTTGAGAGGATCTTTTTGTGCCTGACTTGTCGAGAAGGATAGTGAGAGTAGCACAATAATCCAGAGACCCAAAATGGATCGAGAGTTACTATATACTGCGATTGGGGTCGAAAGCTTCAATATTTTGCGCAATTCTATTTAAGAATACTCCTCCTAGATAACCATCTATGACTCTATGATCAAACGATAAAGATAAGAACATCATATGACGAATAGCGATAATATCTCCGTGAGATGATTCTTGTATAACTGGTTTCTTCTTAATCGCTCCTAATGCAAGAATCGCAAGCTCAGGTTGATTGATGATCGGAGTACCCATTATATTGCCAAATGTCCCAATATTACTTATCGTGAAAGTACCTCCTTGAATTTCATCGGCTTTAATCTTATTGATCCTCGCGCGTGAGGTGAGATCATTCAATTTAGAAGTCAATCCACTTAGGTTTAAGGAACCAGCATTCTTGATAACAGGAACGATAAGATTGCCATTTTCCATGGCTGTTGCGATTCCTATGTTGATATCCTTTTTCAGAATGATATTATCACCATCTATCATTGCATTTATCAATGGATAATCCCCAATAGCCATAATCACCGCTTCCACAAAGAGCGGAGTAAACGTCAGTGTTTCGTTATACCTCTCTTGATAAGCCCCCTTGTTCTTATTTCTCCAGTGTACGAGATGCGTTGCATCAGCCTCTACAAACGAAGTAACGGTAGCGCTCGTTTCTTGAGAGCGCTTCATATGGCTCGCGATCACTTTACGCATGCGATCCATCTCAATAATCTCATCCCCCGCGGCACTTTTGACAGCTGGTTTTGTAATCGATATTGATGCAGCTTGAGCCTTCGCTTCATTTGCCGTGGATGTTACACTATTGATCTCGGAACTTGTTGACTCAGATGCGAGTAATGGAGAAGGAATTTGAGCGATAACTCCTTGTTTCTTTTGTTTTATATAATGAATGAGGTCACGTTTGGTGACCCGACTCTCACCACCGGTGCCAGGTATTGTATCCAGCTCTTCCAAAGATATCCCCTCAGTTCTCGCAATATTTCGTACCAATGGAGAGAAATATGCAGTATGAGACGATTGACCTTTTCTGGGTATACTTAATGGCTTGTTCTTAGACGCAGTGGCTTTTTCTATTGAAGTGAATGCCTCATTGTTTTCTTCGGTTTTTTGATTTCCACTAAGCGCTTCTGTAAGAGCGGCAGTACTTACATCTTTAGTGGTTTCGGTCGATGTTTGTCCTTTTTGTCCTTTTTGTCCTTTTTGTCCAGTATCGATTCGAGCCATAGCACCTCCTATAGGCACCACTTCATTATTTTTGATCAGAATTTCGACTAATGTACCCGCGATAGGCGAAGGTATCTCAGAATCTACCTTGTCAGTAGCAACTTCTACTACGATTTCTTCGGTATCTATGACGTCACCAATCTTTTTTTGCCATGCAATTACAGTAGCTTCTATAATGCTCTCTCCCATTTTAGGCATTATCAAGTCTACTATAGCCATATCTATCAATTAGTGTAACGTAAAGGTAGGATTCCAATAGTCAAGAACAAAGATTAAACCTTCTTGTTGCTATCTTATATTTCAAAAATCAAGATCCTCCTTACCCAT
This sequence comes from Saprospiraceae bacterium, assembly GCA_047634015.1. Taxonomy (GTDB): domain Bacteria; phylum Bacteroidota; class Bacteroidia; order Chitinophagales; family Saprospiraceae; genus JAJRXG01. The sequence goes on along the minus strand of JBLIDB010000276.1, from coordinate 1,940 downwards.
ATTCATTCTAAGTCCTAACCCAATGTAATTTAAAGATGGATTATTTACAGCGCCAGTACTTTGCCGACGGATCATTAGATTGAGATCCAGATACGTATTGGGCATTAGTTCGTAGGCAATAGATCCGTGTATTATATTGATATCTCTACGAAGCCCTTGGCCTGTCTCGTTTTCGAAGTCTTGGGTCCTCGTTTCGTAATCTTCTAGAATATTTCTACCGAAGTTCTGTCCATTTAGATCATCTCCATAATAAGATCTTATGTATCGTGCATCAACCCAGATCTTAGCACTTGGTCGATAACGAACTTGAAAGATCGTCTCGCGAAAGTTCGCCCCGTATGGATGAGCGAGGGATTGATTATAGTGCGAATAACTTCCGACGGGCCTGTCGCTGATATTGTTAATTCTATGCGCGTAGGTATATGGGCGCGCTGTATTATGTTCTATTTGAATGTCAAGATGGTCTACGCCAAGTACATTAAATATCTTGGTCCCCACTTGATAAGCGATCTTATTTCCCCACCAGCCAGAACCATTAAATGCTTGGCTCGTCTTAAGTTCATCTACCATCAGTTGGCCGTATAGCTGCCATCTCTTTCGAGGAATCCATTTGATATTAAGGCCGAGTAGCACATTGTCAGGACTATCAAGCATCTGCTCTACAGTTCTATAGAGAATTACGGGGTTGAGATATTGAAGTTCTAAGCCATTATCGCGACCATAGATTACTGACTCGAAGAGGCCTATCGTTAATCGATCAGAAACTTCAAAATCCAAATAATGAGCTGACATATACTTCTTGGGAAGTAACTCATTGCCTATTGCATCTTTTCCTGAAGCAGCAGCCAGTTCAGCAAATATATTTTGATAGTGAAATTTCCATATTTTAGTACTTAGCCTGAGGTAGAAATAGTTGTGGCTGTAATCGCTTAAAAGCAAAGAGCGGATCCCATCTCCTATGAAATGTCGACCATGACCAAACTGTAGATCTATAGATTTGGAAATCTTAGTCCCTGCATAAGCCTGACCATTGAGGAAATCATATCCCGATATCCCACCCAATATGCTGCTATCATAGAGCTTATAGAATCCTTGACCTGGTATCGCATTAATTCTATCTATTTCAGCATCTATATAGCTTGGATATCGCCTTTGCGTTTCATAAAGACTTGAATAAAAATATATCTTTTGATCGATTACCCCTCGGATTTTAATGCCACGCGTATTCTGGAATATTCGCTTTCCACCATCTGAATTACCCATAGAAAGATTCAGCACAGGATTGATAGCGAGAAAGAAATCTGGAACATTGACTTCCCAAAATGTGTACGGATCTTTATAAAAAGCACCAAGGAATCCAGCCTTTCGATTGACAGTATCCATATCTGTCTTCCATGGTGCGTCTATGGCTCTGCGTTCCGGGACACTATACTTTGCCTGTCTCCATTCTACTCTATCCAATTTGCTTAACCACGACATGGTATCGAGTTGGGCTGTTAATTTTAGTACTTCTAATCGACTCCCATAATGAACAGCTGTGTGATACTCCAGAGAAGGATGTATAGTTGTAGCTCTATCAATAACTTGATATAGGTTATTGTCATCATCAATCAAAGAGAGTTGACCCTCGAGATTAAGATTCAAGGTCAATGCTAAAATTATCACTATCAGAATATGACGTATATGAAAATTCACCACGGAGTCATTTAATAACGAGTTTTAAAATTAGTTGTATTTGCTTGGTTTTCAAGATGAAGCTCTTTCGGAGATGCATAGCACAGTTCTGGTTCGAGAAAAAGCCGATGGATTGATATCAGTGGAATGCAATTAAATCAAAATTTGTTTTTAATTGGTATCCGTCCGAGCTACCCCAACTTGCATAAAAGGGATAGCCTCATGACCTTTGTGTCAAAAGATAAAGATGCGAATAAATTACAAGG
>JBLIDB010000275.1:0-6135 GCA_047634015.1 Saprospiraceae bacterium | reverse complement strand
TATTAGCGTCTAATGTTATTAACTGATAGTCTTTGAATGCTTCATTGAGCTCAAGCGCCTTATTGACTAGTAGTCTCGGGGACCTGAGCATTTACAGAAAAGGTCAGCGATATATGAAGCAAAAGCATTATGACGCGATAGGCACCTATCTAACTTGAGCAAGGAATGTCCATGATAAGCTGATTTATCTAAAAAAAATCTCATTATCAGAATCTAATACATTAACAAAAAACCTTATATATCTCAAACACACGTTCGTCTTTAATTCGTTTATCAATATTTGCAAGTTCCCATCCTTTTGATAGAATTTTCTCCGAATGACGCGCCTATTCTCACACGAATAGCACTGAGTCATTAAGCCAAGATATCTTTCACCACCTTACCATGAACATCCGTCAGGCGATATCTTCTTCCTTGATGTTTGAACGTAAGTCTTTCGTGATCGATGCCCAGAAGATGCATCAGCGTTGCTTGGAAGTCATGAACATGTACACCATTCTGAGTAACGTTATAGCTAAACTCATCTGTTTCTCCATAGACGATCCCTGGCTTCACCCCCGCTCCTGCCATCCACATCGTAAAGCAGCCGGGATGGTGATCTCGACCATAGTTATCAGCCGTAAGTCGCCCTTGAGAGAAGCTGGTACGTCCAAACTCTCCTCCCCAGATAACCAAGGTGTCTTCTAATAGGCCGCGTCTTTTCAAGTCTGTTATAAGTCCAGCTGTAGCCTGATCTGTTCCTAATGCCTGCTGCTTTATACCTTTTGGTAATCCGCCGTGTTGATCCCAGCCCATATGATATAGCTGGATGAACTTGACATCTTTCTCAGCCAATCGTCTTGCCTGAAGGCAGTTTGCAGCATATGTGCCTGGAATTCTGGCATCTTCTCCGTACAACTTATATATGTGGTCAGGCTCATTAGAAGTATCTACGACATCAGGAACGGAATTTTGCATTCGATAAGCCATCTCATATTGATTGATCTTGGATTGGATCTCAGGATCTTTCCAAATATCAAATTGATGATTATTGAGTTCTGAAATATAATCTAACGCGCGCCGTCGATCGTGATCACGCACTCCGTGCGGATTATTCAAATACAATACGGGATCCTTACCTGAGCGAAACTGTAATCCTTGATGATGAGAAGGTAGAAACCCATTCCCCCATGCTGCAGCGCTGAGGGGCTGCGCCCCTCCCCCTTTAGAAAGCATCACTACAAAATTTGGTAGATCTTTATTATCACTTCCGAGACCATAACTCAACCAAGAACCTATAGAGGGTCTTCCGCTCAACTGAGATCCCGTCTGCATGAACATGACAGCAGGTTCATGATTTATAGCCTCGGTATACATGGATTTTATAATACAGAGATCGTCTACTACCTTCGCCGTATGAGGGAATATTTCACTTACCCACGCTCCAGACTGGCCATATTGTTTGAAGTCGTAGATGGACTGTACTAATGGGAATGTTGACTGAGAAGCTACCATTCCAGAGTTCCGTTGGGTGCCCCTTATAGAATCTGGAATCTCCTTCCCATGCCATTTGGCTAAGGATGGCTTATAATCAAAAGTTTCTAATTGCGAAGGACCACCACTTTGAAATAAGTAGATTACGCGCTTTGCTTTCGCTGGAAAATGAGTTCCAGAAACCCCTCCTCCTATAATAGAATTGGGAGAAGGATTCTTAGAACCTATTAAATCATTCGCTATTGAGGAAGTAGGACCTAAAAGACTCGACAAAGCAATAGAACCGAATCCCAAGGATGCCTTCTTCAAAAATCCTCTACGGGTATCTTCGAAAATCTTCTTTTGTAATTCATTCATATCCTGAACGCAAAGAGCGAATTTTGCATAAGCAATTGTAAACGTCTCACATGGAGGTGCTTACGACTTATCTTTCCTGAATTCCTTTTTATTATGGGCATGTCCTTCATACTATCTGATCGTATACCCTTCTGAGGTGTTCATAATTCCATTTATAACTGTTGACAATGCCGCAACAGAAACGGGATCAGAGGAGCTTTTAATTTTAGTTTCTCCAGTACTAAGATACGCCAAGGCATCTTTTTCACTTGATGAGAACCGATCTAACTCTTCATCCATAAATTTCTGTAATATCTCCAACTCTTCACTACTGGCTTCTCTGCCCGTTCCTATCTGAAATGCCTTCTTAAGTTGCTCTTGAGTATCACCCGTTGTTGATTCAATAAGATGCGCTGCCAGCACATAGGACGCCTCTATATATTGCGGATCATTGAGTAACACCAATGCTTGCAATGGCGTACTGGTCTCTCGTCGATTGACAGTACAAACGCTCCGGTCTCCTGCATCGAATATCTGCATAGATGGCGGACCAGAAGTTCGCTTCCAGATCGTATAAAGGCTACGTCTGTAAAGACCTTCCCCAGGTTCTTGTAAGTAGCGATAGCGCCAATGTTTATTCGTTATTTCATCCCATAGTCCATCTGGCTGATATGGATAGACGCTTGGGCCACCCACCTTTGTAGATAATAATCCACTAATGGCCAGTGCATTGTCTCGCACCATCTCGGCACTCATTCGCATACTCGGTCCATTAGCTAAGAGTCTATTATCTGTATCTATTTCTAAGAGCGCTGGTCTTACTTCTGAACTTTGTTGATAGGTAGCAGACATGACAATGAGCTTTTGAATCTGCTTTATATCCCATCCTGATTCTATAAATTCCACCGCCAACCAATCCAATATTTCAGGATGAGATGGCAGACTCCCTTGATTACCAAAATCATCAGAAGTTACGACAAGACCGCTTCCGAAATGCATTTGCCATATTCGATTAACGAATACTCTTGCAGTTAATGGATGATCCTTGTCAAATAGCCATTTAGAAAGTCCCAAGCGATTCCTTGGGAGCGTTTCATCAAATGGCATGACCGCTTCTGGTACATCAGGGAACACCTCTTCTGTAGGTGAATCATACATGCCTCGATCTAAAACGAAGGTAGGTCTTGGAGTAGGTAGATCACCAAGGACCATGATTTCCGAAACCGGTTCTAATGCATCTAATTTTTCTTTGCGTGTGATTTGTACTTTTAATCTTGCTTTCTCAGCTTCCGGGTCAATACTCTTATTGTAAAATTCAATTAATAATTTTTGATTCTTATCAGAATTGAGGTTCCTAAATAATTTAGAAAATTCCTTCTGGTTTTTAGAATATAGAATTTCTAAAGCTGAAAGTTCGCGTTCGTAGATCTGTAGATTATCAATTCCACTATCGAGGAAGGTGATCATCTTGTCTCTTACTCCCAGAGAGAATCCTCTAAACCCATAGGTATGAATATTGGGAGTAAACAATATAGACTTATATAGATTATCGATCTCTATATCTATAGGAACTTCTTTCCCATTTACATAAATATGTGTCCCTTCTGCCTTACCCATCCCATCATAAGAGACTGTAATATTTGACCATTCTTTTTCAGGGATTGGCGTTTTCGTTTTCACTTGGATGGCATTAGAAGGCCAAGAACGTGCGATTATAAATTTAGGCTTGTTATCTTCTAAATAGAGAGAGTAGCCTTTCAACCCCAATCTGATATCCTCACAATGCGTAAACAAAACCGCTTCTTCAAACTCCTTCTCTGGAAAAACTGAAAGCGATATAGTAAAAGGATCTGACTGATCGAACCACCCAATTTTATCGGGTAATGAAACTGTAGTATAGTCATTGATAAAAATGCCTTTCCCCGTCTCCCCTCTATCGATGGTAGGTTCCTTAATAACCGCTAAGCCCCTCTTATTTTGAAGATTAGGACTTGAGTAGGTATTCTTCCCACCAGCATTTATTTGATCAAAATCATACTCCGCAATCAATCCATTCTTAAGGGATGCCCGGAGATTCGATTCGAGGACTTTCGAGTCCCCTTGCCACCTATTGATTTGATTCAGCTCTGGGGCTTCTACTTGCGCTAATTCATCTTTAGCATTTTGAACTTTTTGATCGATAAATTTTAAGACTCCTTCTCGCTCATCATCGGTTAACAGTAAAGTGGGGCCCGGCTCTTGCCCCGGACCATATACTGCAGTTCCCATCTCATCCGTACTATTGAAAAAAGCAAACATCTCGTAATGATCCTTTTGGCTAATAGGATCGTATTTATGATCATGACAACGAGCACATTCCACACTAAGTCCTAAGAAGGCCTTCCCTACTGTAAGGGTCCTGTCTGCTACATACTCAACTCTGTATTCCTCAAATACAATACCCGCTTCGGAGTTCTTCTTGTGCAAACGATTGAAAGCGGTTGCCAATATGCTCTCCTTACTCGGATTTTCTATAAGATCACCTGCCAGTTGCCAAGTGGAAAACTGATCATAAGACATATTCTCATTGAAAGCGTCTATCACCCAATCTCGATAAGGGCTCGGATCACGATGCTTATCATCAAGATAGCCATCGCTCTCTGCATAACGCGCTACATCCATCCAATCCGCAGTCATGCGCTCTCCATAGGCTGGAGACGCAAGAAGTCTATCCACTACCCTTTCGTAAGCCTCTTCTGAAGTATCATTTACAAACGCCTCTATCTGCTCTATAGTAGGCGGAAGACCCGTCAAACTAAAACTTACTCTTCGAATCAGATTTTCCTTAGATGCCTTTTTAGAAGGTGCTATATTTTGACTTTCCAATTTAGCCGCCACGAAATAATCGATCTCATTGTGGACCCAATCTTGAGATTCTACTTTAGGGAGCTCGGACTTTACTGGTCTTATAAAAGACCAATGGGGCTTGTATTCTGCTCCCTGATCTACCCACTTAGTAAGAATCGCTATCTCATTCTTACTCAACTCCACTTTGAACTCAGGAGGTGGCATCTGGTATTCAGGATCATTGGATAGGATACGTTTGATAAGTTCGCTATGACCGGGGTTCCCTTTTACGATAGGTCTGTTACCTGTTTCTTTTAGGGTTTCATATGCATGCTCAGCAATATCCAATCGGAGTCCCGCTTTTTGATTCGCTTTATCTGGTCCATGGCAGGCAAAGCACTTATCAGAAAGGATGGGCTTTACGTGGTGGTTGAAATCGATCCTCTCTGGCAGCGAGGCCATTTCAGCTGCAATTGCCTTTGGTGCTTTCCAAGAGCAACTGGTCGCACTTAGCATACAAAGTAATGGAGCTATAAAAATCAAATACTTCATTGAGGCAGCATAGATGTTGGGATAATTCATAAAGCAAGCTCGCTTTATATTCGTTTGCTAAGGATAAATATAGGAATAATTCAAGCCGCAAAAAAAATTGAAGAATCTTTACCTATCATTAGCATTGGGGTTATGTACTACTGTCCTATAGTAGCTATGTCTAAGACCATGTTGCATTATCACATAGTATCTTAAAACTATAATTATTGCTCCTTCCCCTATAGAACATCCCAATACTGCCATATTCATCAATCATAGATTCTGATAACCTGACCATTACCTCTTCCCTCTACACTTCTTACATATCCTCTTATCATCCTATTCATGGGTATAGGCGTGTGACCTGGGAAGTAACTCTCGTATTTTTTATAGGCATTCTCTACAACGCCTGTGGAAACAACGTTCAGTCGTATTCCATTCTTTAATTCCAATGCTGCTGCTTGAACGAAACTATGAATTCCTCTATTGACCATTGCCGCGCTTGATGTTTTTATTACGGGATCATCGGCCAATATCCCTGTATTCAGGGTAATTGAGCCATTTGGAGTTAGATGATCCTTCCCAATGCGAACAATATTAACTTGCCCCATCAATTTACTTCTGATGCCTATATAGAAGTCCTCTTCAGTCAATTCGTCAAATTTTTCCCACTTTGCTTCTCCGGCTATAAAAATAATGGCATCTACTTTCCCAGCCTTCTCAAATAGACTTTTAAGAGAATTACTATCTGCGATATCTACCGAATAATCCGTTGAGCTTCTATTGGCAATGATGATCTCATTTCCAGAAGTAAAATGTGTAACTACTTCTTTTCCGATTGTTCCGGTTCCTCCAATAATTAGAATTTTCATGTTTGAGTCCACTCCGGAAAGTGAGGATCATCAGAAAATGGAAGATTTTGGATGATATTTTTATTTTTCGAACCTCGGTGATGCCTGAGCATCAGGG
>JBLIDB010000274.1:0-6161 GCA_047634015.1 Saprospiraceae bacterium | reverse complement strand
TGCTTAAGGTTAGATCCGCTTTAGTACCTGCGGTCCAAGCTTCTTCAAGATTACAGCAATTTCTATTCATAGGTTTCATATTTGGTTCTTCAATGGCAGGTGCCCTTGGAAACATATTCCTGTTGCTCCTTGTGGTAACTTTTGGTATGGCTGCCTTGTTCTCGTTTATAACCCTTCCTGTGGAATTTGATGCGAGTAGACGAGCATTGGTTTGGCTCGATGATACAGGAACTACCCAAGGAGCGGAATATGATGGTGCGAAAGATGCGCTATGGTGGGCTGCTATGACCTATGTGGCAAGTGCGCTTTCCGCCCTTGTTATGTTCTTATATTTTGCGCTACAGCTAATGGGAAGAGATTAGCATATCTCACTAATATATATAAATGGGATCTCGACGAATGTCTTGATCCCATTTTTTTACGCTCAAAAATTCGAAAGACTACATTCCGTCTAACTTTGTTTTTCGCAATATCCGTGCTTTAACCCAACTTTCCACATCGAGATACATAAAAGCCCGTGTCTCAAATGGGTCACTTCTAATTTCCGCTACTTCCTTTTCAAATTCTAAAAAACATTTTTGGCGATCCGAAAGTGGAAGTGATTTTATTTTTTTAAAAAACTGCAACGTACTTACCTGAAGGCGATTACTTTGTGAAGCTTTCGCAAAAAATCGATCCACCATCTTCACCAAATAAGTCATCAGTTCAAAATTTTCCAAATCATAATGAATCATTAAATACAATAGACGACTATATCCTTGGATATCCTCTCTAAAGTCCTCGACATCATCATTTATGATTTTTGTAATGTACGGAACCGCTTTATCAGGTTGCCCATTACCAAGATACATCCACGCAATCTTATAATAAAAGACCATGAGTCTATGAGGAGCAATTCTTGCACTGTATCTCTTAATCCTTCGAAGCGTACTTGGAAGTATTGCCACACCCTCTTCATAGGTACCATTTAAAAAGTGCCCTTCCAATCTTGCCCAATGCACATATAGAAATGAAAAGATCTTCGAATTCTCATTGAATTTTGCATAATTAGATTTTCGAAACTCTTGTAATGCTTCCAAATGCCCCTCCAACTCTTTAGGCCGGCGTGCATGAAATGCTGCAGTAAGCACATAATGATAGCCCCTCATAAAAAGGTCTGGATCATGAGCTTTCAACTCTGGTTTATCGTGAAATACATTCACCCACTTTAGAGCATACTGTAAACACATCTCAAAATCCAGTAAAATATAATAATGCCACACGTAACACTGATAGAGATAAATACGTTCTAAAAATCCAAGTTCTGCCTCCGCAAATTCGGGAAGATTAGAATTCAAAAAACGAATCGCTTCCTCTTTTTCTTCTAAATTCTTAACATGGCTATTTTTAATATAATATCCATGAAGCCGCACGCGTAAATTGGATAGAGAGATAGAAACATCTACTCTATTGATAACTTCTTTTGCTTCTTCTGTAAGGGCATCATTTTTAATAGGGCCTGTATTAGTAATATGTCTTGATTCTATCACCTTTTGAAATTCTACAATTTCCAATTGTAAAAGGTCCAATTCTTCCTTACGAGCCATCTGTTTGGCACGCTGCAGTATTTTCAAGCTTTGGATATATAGTCCTTTGGCATATAGTAAATGTGCATAATCTATGTTTTCTCGGATTTCTATAGAATTGATCCTTTTTGTATAGATCATTCTAAGACTCCTCAGAATCTGTTGATACAAATGCCTTTTTAAATTGGACAATTTCATTTTTGAAATATCATCCAATTTTTTAATCAGCATGTCCTCATCGAAGGCCGTCATCTTATCTAATGCGTCGAATAACTGGATAAAAAGCATGTTATTATCATCCTGATTACGCTTCGCATAAAGTCGAAAATTTCGCTTTTCAGCCTTAGTTAAGGATTTTATAAGCTTAAAAAGATATGTAGAATTCGATATTGGCATAACAGCGTAAATATAAATACATACTTGATAATCAACCCTTTAGAATAACAATTAATCGCATTGCGATGACAATTTGGATGGAATTGAGTCCATAGCGGGCTTATTACCGTCCTAACCTTGTGCTAAACTAATCAAAACTCAACTATGAAAAAAATTGAAGCTATTGTCAGGTTCTCGAAATTTGAGGATATCAAAGAAGCCTTGGAATCTATAGGGGTGAACTTCTTTACCTTTCTTGAAGTAAGCGGACACGGGAAACAGAAAGGAGAACCAGTAACTTATCGCGGAGCAATATATGACTCCGGGGATATTCCTCGACTGAAAATCGAAATTGTTGCTAATGATTCTAAGGTCGATCAAATTATTGAAACCATTGTATCTACAGGTCGAACAGGAAGTATAGGTGATGGTAAAATCATCGTATCCCCAATAGAACAATTTGTTCGAGTCAGAACAGGAGAGCGCGATACTGACGCCCTTTAATCATTTCCCTTACGTCAAAATTCATCATAAAAATGTATACACTTACAACTATAATACAGGCTGATGTTGCAGCCGAAGCATTAGAAATAGCTAACAACGCATCATTTACAGTCAACAATCTTTGGATCCTTATAGCTACGGTTCTCGTATTTATAATGCACTTAGGATTCTCTACTCTTGAAGCAGGATTTGTTAGAAAGAAGAATGTGGTAAACATTCTATTTAAAAACTGTATGATCATTGCGATCGGTCTTCTAACCTATTGGGTTTGCGGATTTAATTTAATGTACCCTGGAGATGCCGGCGCCAATGGCTGGTTCGGATTCGCTGGATTTGGAATAGATCCTGGAGCTGAAGGTCAGACTGCCGCATATACAGATGGAGCTTATACTTATTACTCCGACTTTATTTTTCAAGCGATGTTCGCAGCAACATGTGCTACCATAGTTTCTGGAGCCGTTGCGGAAAGAATAAAACTCAGTTCATTTTTGATATTTGCACTCATATTTGTAGCACTTATTTATCCTATCACAGGAATGTGGAAATGGGGAGGTGGCTGGTTAGACCAACTCGGATTCTACGACTTCGCGGGTTCCACAATTGTCCATTCTGTAGGTGGATGGGCAGCGCTGGCTGGAATTATTGTTCTCGGACCAAGATCCGGAAAATACACTTCTAAAGGAATTCGACCTATAACTGGCCATAGTATGCCGCTTGCGGCAGTAGGTGTTTTTCTCCTATGGTTCGGATGGTTTGGATTCAATGGAGGATCAGTACTGAGTGCTGATGCAAATTTAGTATCACTTGTATTCGTTACCACTTCTCTTGCGGCAGCAGCAGGGGCGATTGGTTCATTTGTAGTATCCTATATAATGACAAAAACCAATGACCTTTCCATGGTTCTCAACGGTATACTTGGAGGTCTTGTTGGAATTACAGCAAGTGCAGATTCAGTCACTGTTGGAGAATCAATTATAATCGGACTCATAGCAGGTATTATTATTCCTTTGGCTGTAACAGCCTTTGATCGTGCCAAATTAGATGATCCTGTTGGAGCTACCTCTGTTCACTTAGTATGTGGCATCTGGGGAACTTTAGCCGTCGCAATTTTCGGAGATTTCTCTGATCTTGCAGCTGACGGAAGTACTGTCGGGTCATTCAGTGATCAACTTATTGGAATATTTGCAATGGGTTTATTCTCATTCGTTTGCGCCTTTGCCATATTCTATCTTTTGAAAATCACTTTAGGAATTAGAGTCGATGAGGAAGAGGAAGAAAAAGGATTAGACATCATCGAACACGGAATGAAAGCTTATTCTTAAAAAATCATAGTTAGTTTTTTGAGAAGCAGGGGCTTCGTGCCTTTAAAATCTTGGTTTTTCATACGACTTCATACCAGAACAACCTGTCACTTTCATAACGATGCAGGTGTCAGGTCCTGCGAAGTCCCTGCCTTCTCTTTTAATTTTTTAAATAAAGAACCTTAATACATAAAATACAAATCGACATCATGAAACAGATATTACTTATAATTTTAATGTTAGCCGCTCTTTCAAATATTTATGCTCAAGAAGAAGAAGAAGTAGTAGTAGTTGAGGAAACAACAAGTCCTACAATTTCATTAAGTGGATCAGTAGATGCATATTTTAGACAGAATTTAGGAGGTGATTTTGATGCTGCCCCAGGTACATCATTCGCAAATCTACCTGGCTTCGCCCTTGGGATGGCAAATTTAATAGGAACAGTCGAAACGGGGAAAGTAGGTTTTGTTGCAGACTTGGTTTACGGACCACGTGGAGAGGACGCTACTTTTGCTTCTCCCTTTCTTCGACCTGGAGGCAGTTCTAATATCGTCAATCAAATGTATGCTTACTGGAACCTTAGTGACAAAACAACAGTAACCATAGGAAACTTCAATACATTTTTAGGATATGAAGTTATTTCTCCAACTGGCAATTTCAATTACAGTACTTCATATATGTTTTCATATGGTCCATTTTCTCATACTGGCCTCAAGTTTGATTTTGACCTTGGCGGAGGATTTAGCATTATGACTGGAATATTCAATCCAACAGATGCCACAGAATATAACCCTACGAATAAATACGTAGGAGGTGCTCAATTGGGTTATGACTTTGGAAGCGGAAGCGCGTATTTAAATACACTGTTTGATGGGGATTTCTTTCAAATAGATTTAACTGCGGGAGTTGACTTGTCAGAAACACTTTACTTAGGAGTAAATGCTACATCTGCTTCAGACAATTTTTCAGGTGCCGCTCTTTACCTACAAGCTGCAACATCTGATGCATTTAAAATTGGATTACGAGGAGAGTATTTCAAAGACAGCGGAGTGGGTGTAATCGGTGACGGTGAAAATGTATTCGACTTAACGATAACAGGCAATTATGTTATTGATGGACTTACTATTATGCCGGAAATTCGCTTAGATGCTTTTTCTTCTGACATTATTCCAGACGGAGATGATATGAAAGGTTCTCTTTCTTCTTTCGTCTTAGCTGTAGCATATGCATTTTAATAAGAAATTGAAGATTCAATCAATCAATTCTATTTGTTTCTGATATTATAATCCACATAAATATTTAGAAACATATTCTTATCCTATAACGGGGCTTTCTATTTTGAAATAGAAAGCCCCGTTTGTTATTTAGGCTTATAATATTGGGATTTAATTTTTTGAATTTCTCCTTTCTTTATTATGCTCGCTATAGTGCAGATAGATCGTATTTATCAACTCAAAATAATCCCTATTCCAACGATAGTGTATAATATTGTCCCTCCGTCTGTCTGAGGAGCGAAGTCGCCATAACCGACAGTAGTCAGTGTAATAATAGAGAAGTATAAGGAATCTAACAATGCCTAACCCTCAAGAAAATGATATCCTATCACCCCTCCCCAAGGATGTTACTGTAGTCCAAAGGAGGTCCCTATACTCCTTGTCCTGGATCAAGATGAAAAGTTAGGGGGTAATGCATAAATCTTAGCTAATCGATAGAGGAAGAATTCGACATTAACAACTCCTCTGAATTGTCTTCTAAGGCCTTTCACTTTAGCCTTAAAGGATTCTGCAGATGCGTTGGTACTTCGATTATTGAAGTAGTTGAGGATTTGATTATAATGGCTTTTTATAGTATTTGCTATTGTATAAAATGATTTAAACCCTGATGCTCCTACGTCATTATACCATAGTGCAATTTTTTTATACGCTATCTCTTTTGTCGTCTTTTGTTCAAATATCTTCGCTAGCTTTCTGCTTAGCTTATATGCTTTTTCAAGCTCGGGATAATATTTGAATAGTAACTCTGATCTATGCCTTTGTGTAGGTGTCCATTTGTCTGAACTTTTAAATAGCAAATATCTACTTCGTGCTAATAGTTGTTTTGTGGTATCTCCGTTATCTAAGATATTAGGCTTGAAAGTGTGGCCTGATTCTTTTGCTAATTCCCGCTCTGCATTCTCTTGATCTATAGCTTCCCATCTAAATTTTATACGCAATTATTGCACAGCATCTAAAGCTAATTTCTGTACATGGAAGCGGTCTGATACAATTGTGGCTGATGGAAAGCTGCGTTTCGCTATCCGCTCCATGGTGGGAGCTAAGTCTGTGGTAATTTCTTCTACTTGACTACGCACTGCGGCTGGAATGCCCTGCAAAACAGATATTACTGTATTACTTACTGTACCTTTTACCATGGCAAC
>JBLIDB010000273.1:0-6165 GCA_047634015.1 Saprospiraceae bacterium | reverse complement strand
GAATTGGTAATAGGATTCGACCCGAGTTTTATTAACAAAAGTGGTAAGCGAAGTCCCGGATTAGGCTATTTTTATTCTGGCTGCGCAGGTCATTATAAAAGAGGCTTAGAAATAGGAAGTTTTGCGGTAATAGATGTCCATCAGAATACAGCATATCACTTGGAAGCCATACAGAGTATCGCTGCAAAGCGAGATCGTATTACTACCGATAAGACACTGGTAGATCATTATGGAGAATTACTGGTGGAAAGAGCGCCAAGCATAGAGCAAATTAGCAAGATACTGGTATGTGATGCCTACTTCAATAAAAGAAGTATGTAGATAGAGTATGTGATGAAACGAATATGGAATTGATATGTAGACTTAGAGATGACGCGAATCTGCAATACCTGTATAAAGGCCAGCAGTTATCTGGAAGAGGAAGACCCCGTAAATACGCAGGAAAAATAGATGTCAAAAAGATAGATAAAAGAAGATTCCAGTTGTCGCATAAGGATGATAAGCATACAATTTATGAAGCCAAAGTATACAGTATAGGATTGAAAAGAGAGGTCAAACTATGAGTCCACTCCGGAAAGTGAGGATCATCAGAAAATGGAAGATTTTGGATGATATTTTTATTTTTCGAACCTCGGTGATGCCTGAGCATCAGGGAGTTGAGAATAATGGAAATATCGCCAAAAGGGCCGTTTCCCGATATTATGACTTTCTGAAGTGGACTCAACAATGCTATGTTGAATACCATCTACCTAAAGGTAAAACGCTAATCAAATTGTACTTCAGCACAAATGTAGAGAGAGGAGCAAAGCAAATATTAAAATACTATCAAGCAAGATATCAAATGGAATTTATATTTAGAGATGCTAAGCAGTATACAGGGTTAGCGCAATGTCAAGCAAGGAGCGAAAAGAAACTTCATTTTCATTTTAACGCTTCATTGACATCTATATCCATAGGTAAGGGGATAATAAGAAAAGAACATTCTAAAGAAAAACGCGCCCCCTTTCAATATCAAATGTTAAGACAGAATTACAAAACAGAAATATGGTTTATCGAATATTTTCAATCTATGGTTTTAACCCAAAGTTGATAAAAATACATACTATGTATTCCAAACTCCTGAGCATAGGCAAAATTGCCGCTTAATTTATTACCGAACCATTGGTATATGAAAATGATTTTTATAAATACAACCCTGATGCGAATACTTGGACACCTGTTCCGTCTATGCCAGGCCTACCCAGGGCATTTGGGACGGAATTTGTAATAGATGGGGAAGCTTATGTAGGAACAGAAAGGACCGATGATAATGGCAATCTCAACTCTACAAGTGACTTTTATAAATACAATCCTGTTAGCAATTCTTGGTCGGGTGTTGGGGCAATAGCAGATTACCCATTTGGGCCTGTCGAAGATGTTTTTTCATTCGTGTTAGAAGGAGAGGCCTATCTGAGGAATGGCTATCAGAAATACAGGAATAACATTTCCTTCGCTCCTTTCCCTAATGTAAGCGCTTTTAGATATAATCCGTCGCTTAATCAATGGTCTCAAATAATAGATTCTCCGATGTATTATAGTAAATATCCTGTATCGTTTGTGATTCACGGAGAAGGATATATCAGTAATGGTAATACTCAATTTTATAAATTTAATAGAGCTGCTTCCATGTGGACGAGTTTTGATAATCGACTTAATTCTCGCGGAGATATGGCGAGTTCGTTTGTTGTTAATGATGAAATATATCTTGGATTGGGCATTGGTGGACTTCAAGGATATAGAGATGATTTCTATACTTATATTTTTGATACATTCACATTGGGTGCCGAACCTTCTGGCGATATTTCATTTGTGCAATTATTAGACAATGATGTCAATAATGAATTGCAAACCTTGAGTGAGGTATTATCTGAGGATAATAGTGCAGAGAATCAAAAAATAATCAATCTCGCTCCTCCCACTGCCGCTCAAGATGCTGCCACTAAAAAATAAGTAGACGATAACGATGCAATAATTGACGCGGATGCAGATCCTTCCAATGAATTACAATCCTTAACCCAAGTAATAGGGACAGGAAATTGTGCAGATGATAATAGAATTACAGATTTGGCTACATCTATGAATACCAATGATGCCGTAAATAAAGGTTACGTGGATAGTGCATTATCTGCAGAGACTCCTACAGGTTTAAGCTTTGCGGCAGGGTGGGAGGATTATGGTCAGGGATTTCAATCAGTGCGATATGATAAACACAATAGCCGTATTTATCTCGAGGGTCTGGCAAGGAAAACGACGAATGGTGGTGTTATAGTAGGGTCAGAATCGTTAGGAACCCTTTCCCAGGGCTATCGTCCTTCTTCAAGATTGATATTTACTATAAATCAACATGAATCATCACTAAGGGTGGATACTCTTCCGGATGGTCAGATTTTGATTATGTTCGATTTCAATAGTTTGAGAGATTATATTAGTTTATCGGGCATTAGTTTCCGGATTGATTGAATCTGCATACTTGATGGAGGATCTACCTTTCTTCTTCCATGATTTGCAGTCCTCCTAGCAATTTTTTCAAACATGGATTGCGATTCTTCTTGCTCCATACAGCTGAAAGGGCAGTACTTTGAGTTATATCAGGAATGTCTAAAAATTTTACTCCAAGGTCAAAGCCATATTGTAGGGAATGTGGAATTATAGCTATACCCAGGCCTTGCTCTACTAATTTGAAAATGGTCTGAGCATGAACGGACTTATGAGAGATCTTAGGAGAGAAACCTGCATCATGAAATATAGAGATAATGGTTTCAAAATAATGGGGACTGTAATCACTCGAAAATAGAATGAAAAATTCATCCTTGACTTGATCGATACTTTTAAAATTTAATTTTGTCAAGTGATGATCTTTAGGAACTACAAGCGTAAAATGATCCTTATGAACAAGCTGTTTATGGGCAGAAGTTGGAATGTCGTTCAAGCGGACGAAGCCAACATCGATTTCATTTTTATCAATAAGGTCTAATTGTTTTTGATTGGACATTTCATCTAGCGTAGTGTGGATCTGAGGATACCTCTTTTTCAAATAAAGGAGTAGTTGAGGAATCACAGTTTGCATTGCAGATCCCAAATAAGTGATTTTTACCTCTCCCATTTCGCCCTTGTCAATAAATTGTAAGTGCGATTCAATATTTGATAATTGATTGAAGATGGCCGGAAGTTCTTTCTGTAAGTAGGTTCCACCTGCAGTTAATTTTACACTTCTATTTGTCCTAATAAAGAGCGCTATACCCAGCGTGTCTTCCATGAGTTTTATCTGGCGGCTTAATCCAGGCTGTGATATATAAAGCCTTTCTGCTGCCTTTCGGAAATTACATTCCTCAGCAAGCATGGCGAAATACCGATAATGTCTAAGTTCTAATTGATAACTCATGGTTATTATATGATGATATAAATGGTCTTATTGGTTATTGAAATTAAGCTGAAATTGCGGTATTAGTATAATTTATGTTAATGAATTCATTTAATAATTAAACAAGATGGCAACGAACAACTCATTGATAGCCAGATTCTTCTGCTTTTTTTATCTCCTTAGCTTTGGTTATGTACCTGCCTGTCCGGTAAATAGGAGAAAAAAAGCTTGTCCTGAGCTGAGTCGAAGGGAGCAATGTTTTGACAATCAAGCAGTTATTCTCGACAATCAGCCAATTTCTTAAATGACTTCAATATTTAAATTCGGCGAAGACCATCTTTCTCCTGATCTTCTTTCTTCCATAGCAGCTGGAACCACCCAAGCAATCATATCACAGGAGGCCAAAATTGGCATAGAACGTAGTTCTAAAATCGTTGAGAAAATAGCGAATGGCACTAAAGCCGTTTATGGCATTAATACTGGATTTGGTTCATTGTGTACGGAACGGATCACTCCTGAGCAGACGCGTTTGTTACAAATAAATATACTTAAAAGTCATGCGGTAGGAGTCGGAGCATATATAGCTGAAGGTATATCCAAATATATGATGATACTGAAGGTTCATAACCTCTCTTTCGGATATTCTGGTATTGGTTTGGCGACATTGAATCGGATCATATGGCATATTGATAATGATATTATCCCTTTGGTTCCTTCTCAAGGATCGGTAGGAGCATCTGGAGATTTAGCTCCGTTAGCGCATCTTTTCTTGCCCTTAATTGGCTTAGGAGAAGTAATGTATAAAGGAGAAATACGGGCTACGAAGGACGTCTTAGACGAGTTTCAACTGATGCCTATAGACTTAGGGCCTAAAGAAGGCTTAGCGCTTATCAACGGGACACAGTTCATTGCTGCTCATGCCTCGAATATAGTACTCAGAATGAGGAACCTAATAGACCATGCAGATCTAATTGGTGCTATGATGATAGAAGGTTTATCAGCATCCATTATGCCGTTTCGAGAAGAACTGCATAAACTAAGACCTTATCAAGGGAGTATAACCACAGCAAGAAATCTGTCTAAATTATTGAAAGACTCCAAGATAGTAGCAGCTCATATGGATTGTGATAAGGTCCAAGATCCCTATTCCCTTAGATGTATGCCTCAAGTGCATGGAGCTGCTCGGAATGC
Source organism: Saprospiraceae bacterium (assembly GCA_047634015.1). Lineage (GTDB taxonomy): Bacteria > Bacteroidota > Bacteroidia > Chitinophagales > Saprospiraceae > JAJRXG01. The sequence goes on along the minus strand of JBLIDB010000273.1, from coordinate 1,574 downwards.
CTTGATTCACTTAGAGGAATTAGTAGCAATAGAAATAAACGCTGTAACGGATAATCCTGTAGTCTTCTCAGAGGAATTGGTAATAAGTGGAGGGAATTTCCATGGTCAACCTTTAGCAATGCCTATTGACTATATATGCTTGGCGGCTTCTGAAATTTCGAATATTTCAGATCGTAGAATCTACTTATCTCTGGAAGGAATTCATGCCAACGTTCCCAAACTATTGATGACGGATACGGGTATCAATTCTGGATTTATGATTCTCCAATACACTACTGCCGCATTAGCGAGTGAAAATAAAGGACAGTGCTTTCCGGCAAGTGCAGATAGTATTCCCACTTCCTTAGGTCAGGAGGACCATGTTAGTATGGGATCGATCAGCGCAAGGAAGGCACTTAGGGTTATAGAAAACACAGAGAAGGTCCTTGCTATAGAAATCATTTGTGCTGCTCAAGCGATAGAATTTCATCGACCCAATAAATCTTCTGATGCTATAGAAAGAGTGCATGCACAAATCAGGAAGCAAATTCCATTTTTTGAAAAAGATCAAGTCTTTTATCCTTACATAGAATATGCTGCTAAACTCATTTCTTCGGGACAATTGATAAAACTTGCTGACCTATGAATAGAAAATTGATTGGCCCTTTTCGACAGTTACTGCCCATGAATGAATTGCCCTTAAAGGGACCTCTAAAAAATGAGAATCTTAAGGTTATCAAGGATGGTGGTATTGTTATAGAAAATGATAAGATCATTGAACTTGGAGATTTTGAGAAACTTGCGTCCTCTGCATCCAAATATTCAGAAATTGTCGAAATAGTAAAAGATCAGGTAGCGCTACCTGGTTTGATTGATTCCCATACACATATATGTTATGCCGGCAGTAGAGCAGGAGACTATGAATTACGCAATAGTGGGGTCTCCTATCTGGAGATCGCAAAGCAAGGAGGAGGAATATGGGATACAGTTCAGAAAACAAGAGCCGCATCCAAAGAGGAACTAAAAGATGGCTTGATTTCTCGAATAAAGAGATTAGTTCAGAGTGGAATTACTACTGTTGAAGTTAAGAGTGGATATGGGCTGAGTGCAGAAGCCGAATTAAAGATGCTCGGTGCGATGTCAGAAGTTCGAGAAATTTCGGATATAGATCTTGTCCTTACTTGTCTTGCTGCTCATATTTTTCCGAAGGATTTCGATGGTACTTCTGAGCATTATTTATCTGAAATCGAGCGAACGCTTTTTCCAATATTAAAACCTGAATTCAACTGCCATCGTATAGACGCCTTTATTGAGGAAGAAGCTTTCTCAGTAGATCAGATAAGACCCTTTTTGTCTGAAGCTAAAAAATATGGACTTGATATTACCGTACATGCCGATCAGTTTTCTCCGTTGGCTTCTCCTTTGGCAATTGAAGTTGATGCTGTAAGTGCGGATCATTTAGAAGCAATTACAGAGGATGAGATTAGAAAGTTAGCCTGGAGTGAAACTGTAGCTACAGTACTTCCAGGGGCGTCAATTGGACTGGGAATTCCATTTGCGCCAGCGAGAAAATTATTGAATGCAGGTGCTTGTGT
>JBLIDB010000272.1:0-6209 GCA_047634015.1 Saprospiraceae bacterium | reverse complement strand
TCCATGAACTAACATGGATTGGCCAATCCGTAATGTGCGTTCAAATAAGCGCTTCTCATAATCAAACGCATCTTTAATTGTAGGCTCTTCTTCCAACCAATGATCTAACTCTTCATTGATCGTTCTCCGGATGGACGCCTTGATTTGTGACTTATCCATCTTCTTCATTTTAGGGTATACCTCTTAAAACGTAAAATCTGCATTTTGTAATACACCCTGCTGGGAGGCTTTAAGAATACTATAAGATACCCATAAGAATTCCTGTAAAATTGTTTAAAGACAGTCTTGGATATAAAGTGGGGCATTGAAGTTAAGCCAGAATGACAGAATTATTGGAGGAAACGTCTATTTTAAAAGGATACTGGTCTTATTACGTCTTTTTTTCCAAGATTTTAAGTTTCTTTGCGCCATTTTAGGAAATCTATATTTATGCAATTTATACTCGCACTACTTACCGGACTTGCTGTCGGGGTTCATAATGCTACATGGGGCATGTACAAAGATGCTCCGCATGAAGGATTCACCTGGTCGACATATTTTAGAAGTGTCATCGCTGGTGTAATCTATGGACCACTGTTATGGTATATCTTCAAGATGGATATGACCAACTGTGCTAACATCTTCTTGTTATTCGGTGCAGCATATTCATTAGAGCGTATTACGATGGAGGTGTATAAGACTTTTATCAGGGTAGAGGATCAGAGTAAGTATTTTATCCCTATGCAGTTGTCAGTATTTGGTAAGCCAGTCGAAAGTTATCCAGCGCGATTACTTTTTGGACTATTATATGTTGTAGCATTAACTGCGATCTCTTATGGGATCTGGTTCCTAAATGCCAAATACCAAAGTGGTAATCTCAATATCAGTCCATTCCTATTACTCTTGCCATGTTCTGTTTTTGGATGGGTATCAGCATTCGGAGGAGCATGGAAGGATGCGCCGCTGGAAGGATTCGAAACATTCAAGTTCTTTCGATCTCCGGGAGTAGCATATTTCTTTGCATTTGTAGCGAGTATTTTTAGTTCGAATTTGCTAATCATTACAATGTGTAGTATTGGATTTACGATCGCAAGTATAGAGACATATAAGACATTCTTCTTCTTGGATAGACCGAGAGGGAAGTTTCAGGGTAAGCCAATTACACACCCAGAGATTATTGAATTTAGAAAGAAGTTTGTGCCTATCTATATTGGCATTTGGGCATTGGTGATCTTTTGTTTTATCTGTGGGTTTTTCAATCGTCCAGAATCGTTACTTCCATTTTAAGAAGTCAAGAATAAGTAGCTTTGGAGGACCAGCAATCAAATGATAATATTGAAAAAGCTAAGGGCCTCCTTAATTATAAGCTTATACGTCGCGGAGCGATTATATTCTTTGCGATAACCCTGATTGCTTTCACAACCTTGTTCTTATATGGGAATACCGGTGAGTCCCTCGCCGAATTACGAAAGATCAAAGCCTATTACATTCCTATAATTTTGGGATTAGTGTTTTTCGATTGGTGGATCGGAGGGTGGAGGAATACGATCTTTGTCAGAAAAGTCATGCCGAATGCCTCGCAGCGAATTTGCTTTGATGCGAATCTTGCAAATATATTCATGGGTGCCGTTACTCCCTCACAAACTGGTGGAGGCCCGATGCATCTCTACATGCTATACCGCAAAGGATTGCAACTGACGCACGGTATAGCACTTTCAGTAATTAATTTTATCTCCTCGATAATATTTTTCATTACGTCTTCAGGATTGGCCTTATGGTATCTGAAAGGTGCAGAGATAAATAGTACCTTATTCACACTGATCAAATCTGGATATACCATATTTACCTCACTTTTCTTATTTATCTTATTTGGGATGATTGCACCCCAGATATTAAGTAGAGCAATTTCTAAATTCGGAGGAACAATCGCTGGTTTGTTTAAAAATAAAAAAGAAAAAATACTAAATGGAGTTTCTTCTGTCAATGAAAAACTCTTTGAATATAACGCTACAATAAAACTCTTTCTGAGAGAGAATCCGATACTCTTTCCATACAGTTTGGGGATTACATTTATCATGTATTTCAATAAATTTCTGGTTGCTTTTATGATTGTCAAAGGCCTTGGGTATAATGGAGACTTCTGGTCGATTATTTCCGTTCAGGCGATTACATTCTTTCTCTTATATTTTGCTCCAACCCCCGGTGGGAGTGGCGTGGCTGAGTTGAGTATAGCGACTCTTATGACACCTTTTATTCCTGCTTTAGGTATTACGAGCTTTACGATATTACATCGGTCTTTTCTCTTGATATTGCCTGCTATCTTTGGGGCGTTTGTAGTATTAAAAGAACTAAAGCGACACTCAGAAGAATAGGATCGATTAGAAGCAGTAAATACAGAGGGAAGTCTAAAAGACTATTTGAATTTTAAAAAATAAGATTCATAGTACTTATAAGAGAAGTGCGAGATCAACACAGTTATTAGAAAAACCATGCTGTAGAATATGATAGGGGTGCTTCGAACTAACCCATTTAGTAGTTCTATTCTTTGCATAAGGAAACGAAGAAAGATTGATACATATGGATGGAATATATATAGGCCATAAGATATTGAACCAAGATAGATAAGTGGTTGATATTCCAGGTTTAATGGAGATATATCACTGGATAGCATGACTAAGAGTAAGGCAAAAAATAGAGCGGACAATAGGTTGTGTGGGTCAAACTCATTTGGAAGGAATAGCAGCATAATAATACCGATATAAATACTGATTTGTACTCCTCTATAATGGAATACTCTTTGAATAAGAGTTCCTTTGAACTTATAAAAAATGGAGCCGGTTAAGCAACCAAACAGTATAAAATGTATTCTTAAATATTTTAGAAAAAAGTTTTGAATTGACTCAGGAAATAATCCTGATTGACTGTAGATATAAAAGTAAAGGAAGATGCTCAAAAGTAGATATCCTAAAAGTTGAAGTGTGAACTTCTTAAAAAGCATACCAACTTGAAAAATAATAGGAAACAATAAATAAAATTGTTCTTCAACTCCGATACTCCAGAGACTTCTTAATGGTCCAACTTCGGTATAAGTTGCCGCCATTATATTGGGTAGGAATAAGAGATAATATGATAATCCCTTTAGTATTGAAAATTCAAATATATTTTTGCCATAAATTTGGGGGTATAGAACCCTGATTAAAAGAAATCCAAGGATTACTGCGAGATAATATAATGGGACTATTCTAAGAATCCGTTTTTTCAAAAAACGTTTGTAGTCGAATGACTTGAAATTTTCATATTCGTGAAGCGCCAAATATGTGATCAGGAACCCTGAAAGAATAAAGAAAAAATTGACTGCTCTGGATCCTTTCATGAGTATTGGCCAATCAATTCCTAAGTCAGAATTTACCTGCTTAAGGGCATCATTGCAATGGTAGATAATAACCAAAAATGCCGCAAAGAATCGAAGGGAATGTAATCCTTTGAAGTAAGGAGCTGGAATCAAAATATAGATTTATGAATTATATCAGTATTCAAAGGTCGTAATTGTGAGGGGATATAGAGTTAAGGTGGTGACTCTTTCGGTTCAATTTTATATTGTTGGAGGAATGATATGCTTGAAGTGCCCGTTGAGTTGAATCTTTTTACGCATTTCTTCTGCTTCTCTTATAATTGGCATCATTCGGACGAGATGCGCTATCATATATTTTTGTCTTTCAGTCTCGCTTATAATTTTTAGAAAATCATATTCTTGCTCTTTATTGAATGCAACTTTATGCGCTATTTCAAAAGTTATAAACGCCTTATTTAAAGCCTGCGGAACTTTGTTGATGTTCATAAAACGATATAGCTCCTTGAGGAGATTTCTAATTTTTAGTCGACTATCATCATCACCATCTTCTTCCCAATACAGCTCCTTCACATATCCTCCAGGATAGAGCTTTTTAGGATACGTAGATCTGTATCTTTTTAGCTCAAATGGGCGAATACCGATAGTCTTAATATCCATCTTACCATCACTATGGGTTTTAGAAATTTCTCTGATTTTCACAAGGCTCCCATATTGCAAGGGAAGGCCTTCTCTAAAATATGGAATACCAAAAGGCAAATCGTCTTCCATACAGTCTGTTACCAGCTGCCGATAGCGTGGTTCGAAGATATTTAGATTGAGTTCTTCGAATGGATAGACTACAATCTGAAGTGGAAATATAGGTACTAATATCATCGAATACAAGATAATGAGAGTGCTTAAAAAAGCAATGGGATTGGGCAGTTAAATTTATCCCGCGATCAATATCTGACGAATACTCGAGATGATTAATTCTATTCCGATCGCCATTACTAGGAATCCCATGATCCGAGAGATGGCTTTTATTCCTGCCACACCTAATACTTTGAAAATAACAGGAGATGCCCTTAATATACTGAATACCGTAATTCCAAATACCAACAATGCTAGGATCACAGTTCCTCTGGATGTCCAATCAGGGTATGTACTAAAATAGCCAATTACCAAAGAGATGGATCCAGGTCCCGCCAATAATGGCATGGCAAGCGGGGTAAATGAAATATCTTCTTTATCAATGGCTTCATCTGTTACCTCCTTATTGATGGCTCTTGACTGTGCCATCTTACCTGATAGGAGCTGTGCTCCTGATCCGAAGATGATAATTCCACCTGCTATCCTAAGTGCCTCTAAAGAGATACCAAAAAAGCCAAGAATTGCTGATCCAGCAAGAAAGAAGGTGAGTAATATCAGGAATACATAAATACTCGAATGCAGCGCTGTTTCCTTGCGCTCCTCTTTTGTCATATTCGGCGTCATCGCCAGAAATACGGGAACCGCCCCAAATGGATTTACCAAAGAAAACAAGGCAGCATATACAGCAAGAAAGATCTCTGACATAATTGATCTTAGATTTCTATGGACGGAAGTTAGACTAACTTAAACGCTGCTTCCGGCCTTAATTATTATTTCTATAGATTTCTGAAGTTGTAGTGTGGGATCAAGTTCTGAAGTATCTAATAAAACTGCATCCTCAGCTTGCCTCAATGGGCTATCTTCTCTTGTCGAATCAATATGATCACGTTCTTGAAGATTTTGCCGTATTTCTGCTTTATCAATCTCGATACCTTTAGTTCGAAGTTCATTATATCTTCTTTCGGTTCTTACCGCAATACTGGCAGTTATAAAGATTTTGACATCAGCATTAGGGAAAACTACCGTCCCGATATCTCTGCCATCCATTACGATTCCTTGCTGATCTGCCATGGTGCGCTGTTGACGCACTAAGAAGGATCTAACACCTGATATTGTAGCAACAGGACTTACTTGTTCCGAAACGCTCATCGTTCGGATATCAGCTTCTACATCACGCCCATTGAGTAATGTTCTCATTCCATTGTCTGATCGTTCAAATGCGATGTTGACATCATCCAAACTTGATAGAACCAACTCCTCATTATCTATTGGAATGTTATGATCCATTAGATGAAGTGTCACCGCACGATACATAGCACCGGAATCCACGAATATATAGCCTAATAGTTCTGCTATTTGCTTGGCTATTGTAGATTTGCCACTTGACGAATGGCCATCAATAGCGATAACCATTCGTTGAGCACTAACTTTTCTTATTTCGTTTTGAAGGAATTGGAGGGCGTAGGGTATACCGATAGGGAAAGCCAATGGGTTAATATTCTTCTTCATTAAAGAGGAAGTCATCTTTACGCGGATAATCCGGCCAAATTTCTTCCATGTTTTCATAAAGTTCGCCCTCATCCTCGATCGTCTGAAGATTCTCGATCACCTCGAGTGGTGCACCTGATCGCACAGCATAATCTATGAGCTCATCACGGCTTGCAGGCCAAGGAGCATCTTCTAAGTGGTGTGCTAATTCTAAAGTCCAGTACATTTAAAAATCTATTTGAAGTAATTAATTAAAACAACCGTACTACTGTTTCACGAGCATATAAGTTCCTGAATCTGGCAGCAAAATTAGTTTTTTTAACGACTCTTGCAAATATTAAGATTTCATTAATCCTTTTCGCCTTAAAGAATCAACATAGAGTCCCCATAAGTAAAGAATCTATACTTCTCTTTAACTGCCTCATTATAAGCGTCTAAGATCAATTCTGTACCTCCAAATGCGCATGCCATTATTAATACACTAGACTTTGGTAAATGAAAATTTGTAATCATTGCATTGGCTATATTAAAGTCATATTGA
>JBLIDB010000271.1:0-6211 GCA_047634015.1 Saprospiraceae bacterium | reverse complement strand
GTCAACACATATTTTGTACCCTAAGATCTGTTTGTGATACTTTGAGAAAAAGAAACCTCAACATGCACTCAATTATGACGCAAATAGTCCAAACCTAATTCTTTATTTGAGCTACCTGAGTGGTTACTCAAAAATAATGAAAAGAAATATAATTGGCTTTTGGAAATTTGTGATCCTTTCTTACTGCCTTACCTTCTTTGGGGCTTGTAATAATTCTGAACCGAACCCTTCGTTTTCGCATGGCGTAGAAAAGGATTCTCATACTGGAGAAAAGCCCATAGATCGTAATATGTTCGGTATTGGGATCCCTCGGGGTCTTACTTTAAGTGAAGAAAATCTTACAGAAGGATATGTCATGTTTGCACCTACGAATTCTCCTAATTTATATTTAATAAATAGAAAAGGTGAAGTTGTCCATCAATGGAAAAGCACGTATCGTGCGGATAATGCTTATTTTATGGAAGATGGTTCTTTGATAGTAGGAGCCAATGATCCAGATTATTCCGTTTTTGGCTGTTGTGGTCCTTATGGTCGTCTACAGAAAATGAACTGGGAAGGAAAGATTCTATGGGATTACGAATATGCTACAGAAGAGCATATTCTCCACCATGACTTCTCCGTTATGCCCAATGGAAATATTCTCGCTATAGCTTATGAAATTAGAACATATGATGAGGCTATAGCAAAAGGCCGTAAATCAGAAATGATACCTAAGTCCGGACTTTGGCCAGAAAAGATAGTTGAGATAGCTCCTGAAGGAAAGCATGGAGCGGAAATTATTTGGGCGTGGCACCTATGGGATCATATGGTCCAGGATGTTGATAAATCAAAAAGCAATTTTGGTAATCCTGCAGATCATCCAGAGCTATTGGATATCAATGTAGGTCATCCCATACCTCCTGCAATAAGTCAAGACAGTGTAGATATTTTGATTGCGAAAAAACAGACTCATAGAAATACTACACCGGACAATATGGGCTCTGATGTTTATCATGCCAATGCTATTATGTATAATCCTGAAATAGATCAGATAGTATTCAGCTCTCCGGCACTTAGTGAAGTCTTTATAATCGATCATAGCACGACAACAAAAGAAGCCGCCAGCCATAAAGGAGGTAAATACGGCAAAGGTGGTGACTTTATATATCGATGGGGTAATCCTCAAAATTATCAAAGAGGAGATTCTTTGTCAAGAAAATTATTTGGCCAACACGATGTCAGATGGATTGAAAGCGGAAAACCCGGAGAAGGTAATTTGACCGTATTTAATAATCATCCACCACAAGAAATTGACTGGAGTACAATGGGGACTACAGCTAGTAATTATTCTGAGGTTTTAGAATTGTCATTACCAAGTGATTCAAATGGAAATTACATTATAGAAAAAGATCAATCTTATGGTCCCGCGCAACCTAGTTGGAAATTCATGGCTCCTGATACACAGTCGTTCTTTAGTGCATTTATTTCAGGAGCACATCGCATGGAAAATGGAAACACGTTCATCAATCAAGGAGCAAGAGGCAGATTTTTTGAAGTGACTCCTGAAGGTGATAAGGTATGGGAATACCTTAATCCTTTTCGTGGGGATGTTAGAGAAAATAATGGGGATCCAATAAATCCAATGCCCATGGTCTTCATTCAATTCCGAAGTACCTTCATTCCTGCGGACCATGCAGCACTTTCAGGAAAAGAATTGATCCCATTGGATCCTCAGCCAGAAACGTATAAATTACCACCACCTCCATCTATGTAAATTAGGACAGAAAAATAAGATTAAGCTTTCCCAGATTAGAAATGGTAACAAAATAAAGTAACACTTTTGGATGTCTCTTGCTTCCTCTGACTTCGTTAAAAACACCTGCCTTTACCGGCAGGAAGGTTCATCATAGCTACGGCAATACATGCGTTTTTTGCCTTGTCGGAGAAAAAAATAGCCGGCCCTAATTATGATACTTTATCAAATTATCATTCCTTAGCCTAAATCTTCAAGGGAAATCCATTTTCAAAAATTTATAGAAATGAGAATTACATATATTCTAATGCTATTTTGTTTGACAACAATAATAGTTCTTGCTTGTAAAACAAAATCATCCGAGCCATCAACAAAACAAGAAGGTCCTAATGTCGGTGGGCTTGGTATGCCAAGAGGGCTTGTAGCTGCAAGTCCTAATCATACTGATGGCTATATATTTTTTAATACCCTATTATCTGACACTACTTATTTAGTCAATAAGGCGGGCCAAGTTGTGCACACTTGGGATAGTGATTATGGACCAGCTGGGTGCACTTATCTGAAGGATAATGGCAACTTAATACGCGGAGGACGGGACCCTCAGAATACAGTCTTCGATGGCGGCGGTCAAGGTGGAATTATTCAAGAACTTAGTTGGGATGGTGATATACTATGGGAGTATAAATTTTCAGATGATTTACATATGGCTCACCATGATGTAGCCATCATGCCAAATGGAAACATCTTGTCTATTTCTTGGGAATCAAAGACTGTTAAAGAAGCCGTTATCGCTGGTCGAAACCCAGAACAAATTCCAGAAGCAGGTCTTTGGCCAGATATGGTAGTCGAAATTGAACCTAAAGGAAAAAATGAAGGCACGATTGTTTGGGAATGGCATCTATGGGATCACCTCGTTCAAAATCATGATTCCCAGAAAGCCAATTTTGGACAACCCGTCGATCATCCAGAATTATTAAATATAAATTTAGGTGATCCAATTCCTGAATCGACTAGCATAGAAGACTTGAATAAAAAACGCTCTCGAAATAATGCTAATACCAACGATACTCCGGAAAATCAAGGGTCAGATTTATATCATATTAATGCTATAAATTATAACCCAACATTAGATCAAATTGTCCTAAGCTCCCCTAATCTAAATGAAATATTCATAATTGATCATAGCACAACAACTGCTGAAGCAGCAACTCACATGGGAGGTCTTTCGGGTAAAGGTGGTGACATATTATATCGTTGGGGCAATCCGCAGAATTATAATCGCGGAGAGCCTTCCGATCAAATACTTGGAGGGCAGCATGATGTAAGGTGGGTTACAAATGATAATGCACAATTGAGAAACCTCATGGTCTTTAACAATTTTATCCCTTTAGACAAAGGTGGTTATTCTGCTGTAATTGAGATTACCCCAACTTTAACTGATACTGGATATGCCATAGAAGAGCAGGCAGCATTTGGACCAACAAAACCTTCGTGGCAATACATGTCAAGTGATACTTCATCCTTTTTTGCGCCTTTTATTTCTGGAGCGCAACGATTGCAAAATGGAAATACTTTTATTACAGTAGGTCCAAAAGGAAGATATTTTGAAGTTAATGATAGCGGAAAAGTGCTCTGGGATTATTGGACGCCTTATTCGGGATCTTTCCGTATGTCTGATGGTACATTTCCACAACCTGTCGGTCCCTTCGTATACGCTACGTTCAGAGCTACCCATGTATCAATAGATCATCCAGCAATACGTGGAAAAAATTTAACACCTCTCTATCCACAACCTAAGTTTTTGAATGAAGAATAAAGTTTGATCACATCAGGACTAAGTTATCTCAATAGAGATAAAAATCATTTAGTAGTTGGTCAAAATAACTCCATTTGCTGCTACATAATCTTCCCAGTGTTTGATCATTTGTAGATAAATCTCAGGGTGACTTATGGATACATCATTGATTTCTGATGGATCTTCATTCAGATTAAAAAGTTCAAATTTTGATTTGCCAAATGGAGCTTCAACTTGTGTGATTTTCCATGGACCTTTTCTAACTGCGTAGCGACCAAACAATTCCCAAGCCATTACGTAATCATCATCATGAATAATACTTGTGTTCTTTTTTAGAAGAGGTAACATAGATGCACCTTCAAGTGGTTTTAGCTTTTTCCCATCATAAGAATTAGGGTAGTCTTGTTGTGCTATTTCCAAAAATGTTGGAGCAAGATCTTTAACTGTACAAAATGCCGGATTAACCGCGCTCTCTTCTTTTTGACTTGGAGTTTTTATTATTAATGGGCTGTGGATGCCCCCTTCAGTACTATAGCCTTTATAAAGTCTGTATGGCGTAGAAGATGCATGTGCCCATTCTGGTCCATATGCTACGAAAGAGTTGGGCGACCCCATATATGGATATGGATTGTTTGGTTCTGGTGTTTGATTAGCAGAGGATGCAGCGGCGCCATTGTCTGACATGAATATAAAATAGGTGTTTTCATATTCATCAATGGCCTTGAGATAATTAATCAACCTGCCAATATTATGATCCAAATTTTCGATCATAGCTGCATAAATCTCCATTTTATGGGCTTCTATTATTTGTTCATCACGTGATAATTTATCCCATACAATTAATGGTTCATCCAATACTTGATAAAGGCTTCCTTTTGATTCCGGTAATTCCGACAATTGATGCTCTTCACTAATGATCCCCTTTTTTATCAGGCCATCGTATCTCCGCTTTCTCAAATTCTCATAACCTTCACTATATACTCCTTTATACTTATCTATATATTCTTGAGGTGCCTGCAGTGGCCAATGAGGAGCAGTATATGCAGCATAGAGGAAAAATGGTGCTGGGTTCTTTCGATCTTCTTTCAAAAAGCCAATCATTTTGTCCGTGTAAAGATCAGTTGAGAACCGTCCCTCTGGATACCTGATATAATCCTTATTTTCCCAAAAACTTCTATACTCCTCGTCAGGGTAAAAATGCCCAGCATACGCATCCAATAAGGCGTAGGAATTATCAAATCCATTCGAAAAAGGAGAATGTTGTCTTTCTGTACCTAAGTGCCACTTTCCTGCCATATAAGTATTGTACCCGGCATCTTGAATCAGTGTTGCTACACTAACGACTTTGTCATTCAAGTGCCCTTCATACCCAGGTTGATTTATCTTTGTCCTGAGCCTTTGAACTCTCTCCGACATATCGCCGAGGCCAGCGACATGATTATCACAACCAGAGAGCAGCATAGCTCGAGTCGGAGAGCACGTTGCAGCAGTATAGTAATTATTAAAAATCTGACCTTGATGGGCCAAATCATCAATATTCGGCGTGGCGATTTCACTGCCAAAACAACCTAAATCTGAGAAACCAAGGTCGTCAGCTACGATCAGTACAATATTAGCTCTTGTGTCAACTACTGTTTTTATTTTAGATTGACATGTCCCCAGAGAAAGGGATACTATAAATAATAAATACGAATTTTTGATTTTCAATTGAATAGATAATTGTAATTTATTTTCAAATAGCCCATTAAGTTAGTTAAATAACTAAACGCTGAAATCTAATAGTACAACGTTTATGAAAGGATTCTTCAATTTGGTCCTATCCAAAAGATCCTATGATATCGTATTTAAGCAATAAGAATATCCTCATAACAAAAAGGAATGCATGTTTTGTAAGCAGCATGAGTCCACGTTTTAAAAATAATTAGGCCCACCCCCAATAAAGTTATTGAAGCCCTATTTTGTCTGCTTTAAACTCGTAAAGCCACTTCCCTCTTCAACATTTTTTACAAAATCATTTTTATCACAATGGACAAATCTATTATCATCCTCGTCTATTAAAGCGAAGCTGGTATTTGACAATGGCATTAGAGAAAGTTGGTAACCTCCTATCTTGACGTCAATCTTATCCGTGATTGGAATACGCCGCTTTATTTTTGTGCTCCAATAGGCTTTCCATCCTGCCAGACGATTGCATTATCTTCATTACTGTTAGTCGAAGCAGTATATTTAAGTATCCCATCTAATGAAAATACAGAGATCGTGCTATTGTAATCTAAATATGCAACCAGATCACTATCCGGATTCCATGCAATATTTTTTACGGATAGAGATCTTCGCCAATATACACTGCGCTGTCTGAAAGCTTTCCATAAGAAATAGACCAAATAGAATAGGTGCCATCATTGTTACTAAGTGCAATGTGCAGTTGGTCAGACTAAATGTGATATTCCTAATGAAACGCGTGCCTGCCATTCTAACAATAGAAGTCAAATTTTCTAAATAATAATAATACAAGGCCTCCCTTGAAAAACCTATTAATAACTGCATACTATCTTTGCTAAAAGAAATAGAACTTGTTACGCTGGATGGACTTCCTCACTAAAGTGGACAGTATGAAAGCTTAGGCTGCTTTAAGATAATTTGATTTTTTTATAAAAGTTTGTAATGGCGATAATCCTCCAAGA
>JBLIDB010000270.1:0-6262 GCA_047634015.1 Saprospiraceae bacterium | reverse complement strand
AGTCATTTAGAAAGATAAAAGAACTGGCTTCCCACTTCTTGGCTTTTAAGGTAGTTTCCTCTACATAAGGAGCGATCCTCCAATAGTAGACTCGACCATCTTCCCACATGATAGGTGCTTTCCAGTTTACGGAACTGGAAATGCTTATAACCTCCTCTCTAATTAAGAAAGGACTGTCAAACAAAGCAGTCGTATCTATCTCCATAAAAAATCTACCCTGAGTAGAAAGGCCGTTATTGACAGTAGCTTGGAGTGTGAGATTGGCATTATTGGTAATGCCATAATTCCTTGGAAAGGATGGTTTGGCATTTTGATCAAAGACGATAAAATCAACTCCTATTTCACCCTGAGTATTAATAAAGGTGTTGTTTTCTTCGGCAGCATTAGAGGGAAATTCTTCGATAAGTGCTCTGGGGTCAACAGTTACAATTACACGATTGCTTCCGACACTCAAAGAACCAGGATTGTCTATATCTATGGAAACCGTTCTACGATTTCCAGGAGCCGGAATTGTTACAGTGGTAGTGTCATAGACGGAGCCATCAGGAAGAATATGAATCACATCAATATCCAATGCCCCCGAGATCATTGCCCCAATATTTACAATATCAAATTTGATCGTAATCACTTTGGTATTGGAGTTAATTAAGGTAGGGTGGACTTCAACGTTTTTAGAATCTACAAGATAATCTGGCCCTAGAAATGTGCTAAATCGAAAAGCAGGGTCTCCATGCAACGTCATCTGTTCCAAAAGTGTTTGTTCGGCAAGTTGACCGCTTCCTGCACGTGCCTCTAGAGAAGCTTGTAATACCTTCCCGATAGGCATACCGTACATTTCTTCTCCTATTAATTTGTAGAATTCATTGCCTGTAATGAATTGAGGTTCCGGATAGGCGGTACCTGACGATGCTATAAAAGCGATGGCACCGTTTTCTGGTTCAAGGACAAACTCTTCGCTGATTCCTTCTGCAGAGGTGTGGATATTACCAGAATGACAACCCAAAGAAAGAATGACAGGATTGCGCCCCTTGTTATCGTATTGTGAAGGGTCTTCAAGACTAAAGTCAAATGTACCTACGGCACTATGCCCAAAGAAAGTAAGAATAGCTGCCCCTTCATTTATTTTATAAACGATATCTTCTTTTTGTACCGTCTGAATAGGATCGGCAGATGTCTTTCTGAAAGTAAAAATGTCTCCTCCGAACGTATTATTTGCGATCACTTCTCCCATGTCATCCAAGAGGCCATGTAGAATATCCTGATTGTCAGCAGAACCACCACTTAAGTGGATGATGTTCTTCTTCCAAGATTGTGCTGCGATAACTTGCTCATCTAATACAGGAGCTTCTTGGAGTTTAATCTTCTCGAGATAATCGCGTATTTGCTTTGGGTTTCGAGCAGCAAGACGTCCTATCGGCATTTCAGGAAAGCGCTCACCATCTTTGGAGACAAGCAAATTATCAGAACCGGGAATACCGAAAGTAGGTACTTGATTTTGCGTATCATCGGTGCGTTCCGAGTATTCATATCCTTTGCCGATTATAAAAACAAAGGAAGGCGTTAGGTTCTGCTTCCGCAAAAAATTCATGTAATTTCTAATTGCTAAAGGATGTCCAAGAACACCGTATCCATATGTATTGGTTATTGCTTCGATTGACATAACCGATACGTCGTAATCACCTCCGATTGCCGAACGCCTATATGCGGCGTAATTTTCTACAGCGCCGCTTTGGATTAGGGCGTCATGAGATATGATAAGATATTCACCAACCACTGCCGAGGTGTTCAGAACGACTTTAGAGAGTTTGGGAATAAAATTGACCCCCAGGTCCTGATCAACAAGTACCCACCGTTCTTCTTTTAATGCCACGGGTATTGCAGTTCTAGCTATACCATCCTTAACTTCTGGATTCGTATAATAATCCTTGTCTAAGTTATAGAGTAGAGGTTTTGTGCCACGGAAATGATTAAACTCTATATATCGAGGAAGAATAGAAGGATGTTGCAAGTATTTTATAAAAACTTTTTCATCAAAATCGTATTTCCTGGGATATTTCAAAGAGACATATGCGAGACTATGTTTCTCTTGATCATTATTCGCAGCGGCGATACTGACAGTAAACTTGTTTCGGGTGCTTATTTGATCTAGGTCAAATTTCTTTGTGAAATCAACGATGCTTAAACCGCCTGAAACAATGGTATTCAGGAATTCATTATTCAGACTTATATTCCACTGTCGACTCCAGTCATTGGTTGCGAAGCGAAGGGAGATTGTTGGGTCGACACCAAACGAAGAAATCTCGGTAATGGGAAGCGAAACAGATCGATCTGTTTGTAATCTCGAACCAAAACCTTCTCCAATATCCATGCTTGAATATCTTATAAAATTCCTTCCATCACGAGATGGTTTATTATGAAATTCGTCAAAAACGATACGTTCTTCATGCATATAATAAGCTTCCTGTATGGGTAGCCCACCATTATGAAGTCCATTGTCAACTTTCTTATACTGATGATCCGATGCTTGATCTGACCATGACAGAAAGTACGAACGCTTCTGTGTATAGAGACTTGCGTAAGGGTTAAGTTGTTGTTGAGCAGGATCTGCATAGAGAAGAGCATCCAAGCTTCCATCTTCCGGTTGCCCATAAAACTCAATGTAATCTTCTGGTCCAAAAACATCTTTTGTACTTGTTCGGACCGCAATGTTCTTTCCGTGGGAGAACAGCTCAAAATCGTTTCCTGAGATCTCATCGATGGGAACGTCAGCATTTTTTAGTAATTCGTAGCTTATGCGATAGATTCCCTCTTCGCTAACTTCAAACTTGAAATATTGCTGATCTTCTTGGATCCATTCATTCCCGGAGGATTGAGGATCTAAAAATGACTGACCAACCATTGTAATACAAACACAATAGTACATTAGTACAGTTGTCATTAACCTTAAGGTATGAATGCTTTTCATCACAGAATATGATATCTCTTACGCCACATTACAAATGGCAATATGCTTCTTAATTAGCAAGTACGATTCTATCAGATATCAGGCGGGTGTTAAACGATCCGTTTCCCAGAGCGCTTTAACCACAGTTACGAATTAGATCATCTATTACGAACAGAAATATTTTTAAACATGGGCATGTTAGCAAATTTTGTTTCCCATTGTGATGTAAACCACGATAACGAGCCAAAGTTCACTTGGAGCACCCATATTTATTGCTCTTTCAACTCTTATAACGAAAACCTAAAGCAAAACTGGGTTTAAACAACAAATATATTATTATTTTATAATATGTAAGTGTCTTAGATTTAATTAAAAAGGACGTAAGAACAACGAGTTTGTGGTTTTCATGTAGAAGTGATTTAAGAACGAAACAAGATGATTACGAATAATTCAATAACAGTCAGACCTTTTAGCGTTTTTTGTTCCCATAGCTATGGCTATGAGAAGAAAAAGGAGCTCGTTCTGACCATCAAGCAGTTATTCACGACAATCAGTCCAATTCTTAAATCACTTCGCAGTCAAAATTGTCAATGCTTTCAAAAGCCTATAGAAAAGCCTATTATTATTCATAGCCGACTTACCTTCGCCTGCTATGAAAGGGCCAATAATTATAGCGGGATTTGGAAGATCCGGGACGACGTGGCTATCGGATATCCTATCCAAAGCACTTGGAGGGCTTATGCTTTTCGAACCTTTTCATCCCTTAGTTTGTGCTGATGCGGCAGATGTAACATATAGCGTCAAACCGACTTTTTCTAATACGATTAAATCACATTGGGAGCAGCTTTTGTCTGGACCTTGTACTAACCGCTGGTTGATCCGAAATCATTTACGATCACCCATCGATACAGTCCCTGAGCACTATATCCAAGATATTTGGAATAAGAGCCCAATTATAGGATATAAGACGATTAGAACGAATCACTTACTTAAGCCATGGATACGTGCATTTCCAAATGGAGCAGTACTCTATATTATTCGTCACCCTTTAGCGGTATTGGCTTCTATTAATAACCGCCAGCGGTTTTGGGAGGAGTTTGGGTGGTCTTGGCATTACCAGAAGTTTTTAAAAGAATTAAGAGAGATTAATAGGCCTGAGGTAAAAGGGTGGCTACAGTGCGAAAAAGAACTTCAATCGCCAAACGAGCAAATCCTCTTCATGTGGACTGTCTCTCAAGAAATCGCTCTATCACAAGTCAAATCCATTTCTGGGAGTGTTATCTGCTATGAGGATTTGTATATGAGCCCTTTTGAAGAGACACATAAAATTTTAACGCTTTTGGGTCATGGGAATAGGAGTATTCACCCATCATATTTGTTTGAGCCCTCTCTTACTACACATCGTACATTTCATAATAGCAATACAGGATTATTAGCTGCTCCAGACCAGTTACCAAAGATTTTTTGGGAATCTTCTATTAAACAAGAGGAGGAAAAAAGCTTACTGGAGCTCATAAGAAGATTGAAACCGAAGACGCCCGAAGTTTTAAGATACCTGAAAGAGGTTTAGGATGCGGTTAAGTGATCTAAGAATACTATGACTATCCGCGAGTAAAGCATTATGATCAAAGAACTTTAGCTATTTTTAGTCATATAGTTAAGGCGAAGAGCTCGCCTGTCTGGTAGGAAGCTTTCAAAATGAGCTTTGTCAAGAACCATAAGCCACCACTCTCGATTTAGCCCTCTATTGTTAAATCACTTCATTGTTAAATCCTAACTTTGCTCCCCGATAATTTGAGTAAGACTACATGAGTGATATTATAGAAACTACCGAAGAAAGACTGGACCTCTATATAGAGGCCTTGATATTCGCGGCCCAATACGCCCTTAATGTTCAAGAAGTAACGAAGGTTCTTAATGAAACCTTTGGACAGACTTTTGCGAAAAAAGATGTTGAAGCACATATTCAATCCATCATCGATAAGTATGACAATGATAACTATGCGATTCAATTGGTAGCAATTGCAGGAGGTTATCTCTTCATGACGAAGGCGAAATATCATAAGATCATTGGGGACTTCCTTCGAATGACATCAAAGAAAAAGCTTTCTAAAGCTGCGTTAGAAACACTTTCTATTATCGCTTATAAACAACCTCTTGCCAAGGCAGAGATCGAATCTATAAGAGGAGTAAGTTCTGATTATAGTGTTCAGAAATTATTAGAAAAGGAGCTTGTAGAAATAACTGGCCGAGATGATGGCCCAGGGAGGCCTCTTCTTTATGGTACAACCACAAAGTTTTTGGACCATTTTGGGTTAAAAGATGCTTCAGAATTACCAAAGTTGAAAGAATTTGCAACCACAGAGGATACTATTGGTGTTGAAAAGGAAGAAGAAGAATAAATATGGAAGCAAAACTTGTCAATCGCGTCGCAACTAGTGGAATTCAAACCATCAACTTAGAGCAGTATTATCCTAAAACGGATATTGTTGAAATAGACCTGAAGGACTTCCTATTTCAAGGGTTGATTCTCCGAGAAAAGGATTTTAGACTGGCTTTGAAAGAGACAGATTGGAGCCAATATACGGGGAAAGTAATCGCTTGTTTTTGCTCTACGGATGCGATTATCCCTGTATGGGCATATATGTTAGTAGGAAGTCAAGCACATGGTCATGCGCAGGAAATATACACAGGAAATAAGGAGGAGTTTTTAAAGCAATACTACCATAAGACGATTTCTTCAATTGATGTTGCGCAATATGAAGATCAGAGAATAGTCATAAAAGGGTGCAGTGATAAGCCTGTTCCTCCTTTGGCATATAACCTATTGACTCAACGTCTTCAAGGGGTTGCTAAGAGTATTATGTATGGAGAACCATGCTCGACAGTTCCTATCTGGAAGCGACCAAGGAAGTAGGATTTATTTTTGCAAACCTATCGTAGTTGAATATCGCAGGTTATTCTTCAATAAGAACCTTTATTAATTAGTGTATTTTAAAATATGACGTAATTAGACACCCACCTTATTAGCAGTTCGCGGATTGAGGTGAGCATTAAGGATGCATTCCAAGATATTGAGGTTCTTTTTTTGAGCAGTAGAAATGAAAGATCTGATAGAGGCATGAACATTTAGCCATTGCTCTGATTGGAAGTGATTGGATATTTTCATTTTAACTTTCAGCATTCTCAAATCACGTTCTGCCTGACTGTTATCAAAAGAGACTTCCTGTTGATACATAAATAATAGTATTGCTTTTCTATGTTTCCAGAGTGCTGTAAAAAGCTTTTGATCTTTACTTCTTTTGAGATGCCCTTTAG
>JBLIDB010000269.1:0-6269 GCA_047634015.1 Saprospiraceae bacterium | reverse complement strand
CGCGTTGTGACGGCTGAATAGGGAGTGTATGGGTTCATTTTGGGCTGGTTTTATATCGTGTGCATTTTTGAGTCTCTTTGTTGCGAATGAAAAAAGGGGCAAAGGCTACAATTATAGATTGAGTTTAAGCCTACCACTTTAATTCATATTTGAATTTCCAAAATAATGTAGGTTTCATTATTAAAAAAAATCATATAATATCTCGAACCTATCACTAAATAGGCCTTATGTTAATTTTTAGAACCATAGTTCCACCTCTCCTTTGGTACCTCCTGTGTAATCGATTATTATCTCACTTCCTGAAGCTATTTCTTTATGCGCTTCTATTTTAATAGTTCCATCTTCATAGTCCATAATTACGATTGCGTTAGGATGCTCACTGTGATTATATAAACTTCCGTATCCCAGTGCTACACATGCTTCATAACCCTCTTCTTCCCATAGGAAATAGTATTCATAGAATATAGTAGGATCAACATTAATTAATTGACCTTTTGGAATTCTTATGATAGGACATATTTCAATCATATCGCTAGGGGATAATGCTTCTGATGTAAAAACACCACGGCCTTTATCGCCAGTATCAAGAATATATAGGCCTGGGATATGAAGCATTACGATCGGGATTCGAAATATTCTGAGAGTTCACTTGTTGTGCGCTCATCTTTGATAACATCACGAAGTACTTCCCCTTTTTCTAAAAGGACTATCCTTGTTGAAATTTCAGATAACTGATGTATGTCGTGGCTACTGACTATAAAGGTCTTACCATCTTTGTTATCCAAGATTATATTCTTAATCTTAATTTGAGTCGAAGGATCAAGGTTCGCAAATGGCTCATCAAGAATAATCAATTCTGGATCTCCTATAAAGGCGGCTACAATACCTATTTTTTTTTGATTTCCCTTTGATAAGTCTCTTATGTATTTCTTCCTTCCTAATATCTCGCCGTTAAATACGGACTCAAATTTTTCGAGAAATTGTAATGTTTGACGTTCATTCCAATCATGGAGTTTCCCTATAAAGATGAAGTACTCTTCTGGTGTAAGAAATGAGATTAGAAAGTTCTCATCAAGATAAGCTCCTGTATATTGCTTCCATTCTTCAGATTTGTCAACTAAGTTCCCCTTACTGAGAATAGTTCCACCGCTTGATTTAATCAGATCAAGCACAAGGCTCAGCATCGTTGTTTTACCTGCACCATTATTTCCTACAAGCCCTATGATATCACCTCTGTTAATATTCAGATGGGGTACATTAAGCACTTGAACCTTATTATAAGATTTACTTATGGCTTCTATTTGAAGTATGGGTGTCGATTCTGTCATTCTTGTTTTTTAAATGATTCAGAAAGAGCGTATTTCTGTTTTTGAAAAACATCTGCATTCAAAGCAATAATTCTTTTATAAAAGATCAATCCAAGTAATCCGGTTCCCGCTATAAAAGATAATCCTAACCATTCTCCAGAAATGGTAGTTCCAATATAAAATAGAATTATAGGAATAACAGCAATGGGAAGCATCGCCAACCAATGAGTAGCACCAAATCCGTTAAAACTAAATGCTCCACCTAAATGAGGATCTATTTTGAGTGACTTATAATTAGCGATCCACATATAAATAGCAGGAATAATAGACATGCTATAGAGAGAAACACAAACGACGTACAAGTAGAATTTTAGAGACCAAAAAACATAGGGAAAGGCAAACAACGTAATGATAAAAGATGAGCCTGCAAGGAGAAAGAATTTTGCAGTAAAAATATCTTTATAATCAACTACACGCGCTAATAGTAGATCAAAGTGAAGACTATTCCAAGAAAGTAATAGTAATCCATAATTCAAACTGAAAGCGCCGCTTACAAAAAGAGCCATAGCTATAAGGACAGGTTTGAAACCAGTCTCAGGATCACTCACTAAGAGTAACGGGTAGATAATCATGATTCCGCTCATATACAAATAGCTCCTCGCCCTTTTAGATCTGAGAATCAATCTAAATTCAAGATCTAAGAGTGTTCCGACCTTACCATATCGGTCAAGCCACGAGAATCGATAGCCTTTAGCGGTTTCAGAAATAGCGCTACTATCTTCACTGAGTCGATACTGAGATATGAGATCCCCTCTCAAGCTATAGATGATTCCGGATCCAACAAGTAACGGTATTAAATCCAACGAAGGGTTTTTAATGAGAATTTGACTTAGAGAAATTAATATCTCTAAAAGTATTATGTACCCTTTGTAGTCCAGCAATACCAATCCACCAAGCAGCGGAAAGACTATCAAGATCCACTTTCTATTGAATACTGCTGCCTTGCTCAGGAGAAAAGTGAGAAAATGATTTAGGATTATAAACCCTATGATAAAGATTAATATTCCATAGAATTGAGTCCCTGTAAGTTCAGGTCTTATATATATAAGCGTAAAGGGTATGAATAAGACGATCGGAGCAAGAGTAAAAAAACTAAATAAGGAACGCACCAACAAATGGTTGGCAATTTTGCTCTTGGCTATAGGAAGCGTGAGATAAGGGGTAATATGCAAATTGGGGAAGGTCTGCATCATCATTCTCAAAAAAAAGGAATAAATGAAGGTATAAATGATAAATGCCAATCCTATATTTTCGATCCGGTATTGAGGATAATGATCTTCCAGTAATTTTCCGCCAATTACACTCAATCCCAGAAAAGAAAGTAAAAAATAGAGACCAAAGAAGCCCATTAACAATGTTTGTCCCAGTTTCTCGTGAAAGAGTGGTGATCTCTTGATGGATAACCAAAGGTGCTTATATAAGTAGCCTGACATCTGAACTCAAAATAGATATATTCGTATTGCTAAATGATATTTTGAATGAGATTTATACAGAAAATGTTCCTAAATAGACGAGTTCATGAGTAAAACACATGAAGTATTAAATAAGGTTTTTGGGTTTAAAGAATTCCGTCCATTACAGGAGGAAATAATAGATCATGTATTAGATAATAAAGATGCATTGGCGATACTTCCCACTGGAGGTGGGAAATCCCTTTGTTTTCAAGTGCCTGCGCTATGTTTGCCAGGATTAACACTCGTTATTTCACCATTGATTGCCTTAATGCACGATCAAGTGACTGCTTTGAAAGGTGTAGGCGTCGCAGCTGCTTGCATTCATTCTAATGTTAGTCCTGATGAAAAAAGGAGTATTGTAGCCTCTATCAATGATGGCTCTTTGAAGATGCTATATATGGCTCCAGAGAGTTTTCTTCAGGAGCGGTTCTTTACTTATATCTCCAACATTGATATCAGCCTATTTGCCATAGATGAAGCGCACTGCATATCTGTCTGGGGAAATGACTTTAGACCCGAATATACTAAGCTTCATATACTAAAACAACAGTTTCCCAATGCTCCGATTATTGCATTAACAGCTACTGCTGATATTGCTACACAACAAGATATTCAGGATAAACTCGGCATAGCGAATGGTAGAAAGTTCTTAGGCAGTTTTGAACGACCAAATCTCACGATAAAAGCTTCTCCTGGCCAAGATCGATTCGGTCAGATCCTACGATTCTTATTCCCCTATAAAAATGAATCTGGAATCATATATTGTCTTAGTAAGAAAGGGACCGAATCATTAGCCAAGAAGCTTAATTCGGCTGGATACAATGCTGCATACTATCATGCTGGAATGGATTCTTTTAGTCGAAATCGCGTACAGGAGCGTTTTCAGAATGATGAAATTAGAATTGTATGCGCTACAATCGCATTTGGAATGGGTATCGACAAATCCAATGTTCGATTTGTGATCCACTTCAATTTACCCAAGAATATAGAAGGCTATTATCAAGAGATCGGAAGAGCAGGAAGAGATGGACTTCCTTCAGATTGTTTACTTTTCTACAGTTGGGCCGATAAGATGAGATTGCAATCCTTTATCGATGATGGGGGAGGAGTAGAGACTTTTAAGCGAGTACAAACAGAGAAACTTTCTCGGATGTGGGAAAGTGCCTCTGCACCAAGCTGTCGGACGAACTTAATCCTCAATTATTTTGGCGAATATCGAAATGAGCAATGTGGTCATTGTGATAATTGCTTAAATCCTCCAATGGTTTTTGATGGTACGTTAATAGCACAAAAGGCGCTTTCTGCTATTTTAAGAACCCAAGAGCATGTGGGCGTAAATATGCTCGTAGATATATTACGAGGTTCTGGTAGACAGGACCTTAGGACATTAGGATATGATCAGATTAAAACCTTCGGAGCCGGAAGAGATTTGCCTTATATGGATTGGAAGGAATACATAACACAATTGTTGAATCAGGGACTAATGACGATTGATTATGTTAATGGATCCCTCCTTAAGTCTACTCCACTTTCTGTAGATGTATTGAAAGGAAAGGTAAAAGTCCAATTAGTCAAATTTGAAAAGGAAAACAAAAAGGCGAAGAAGGTTACTAAAACGCAATTAGTTCAGGATGAATTATTCGAAAAGCTACGACATTGGCGTCTAACTACTGCTAAATCTCGTGGCGTTCCTGCTTATGCTGTGTTCAGTGATGCCACACTCAAGGAGATAGTAGATATGAAACCACTCGTAGCGGATGATCTGCTAATGATAGATGGTATCGGAGAGAAGAAGAAAGCCGACTATGGTGAGCATATTCTTGATGTGATTCGTGAGTATCTAATGAGCCAGAATCATAAGAAGACCATCAAGGGAAAGACATATATCGAAACATTAAACCTTCTCAAAGAGGGACTAACTCCTGCCCAAATCGCTACGAAAAGAGGCATACAAGAACTAACAGTCTATAGCCATATAGGAACACTTTATGAAAAAGGAGAGTCTACAATCGATATAGATAAATACAGCGATAGCAAAGAGCGCCAAACAATTGCCGCCAAGTGGCTGACACTAGGACAACCAAAAGATTTAAAAGATATTCATGATGCTTTGGATGCGAAGTATTCCTATGTAGCTATTCGGATGGCTATTTCTTGGGCGAAAAGAGAAGCGATTAAAAATTCATAGAATGTAATTGATAATTATAAACTGAAAATTAATTATAATGAGAACCATTGGCATTCTATTATTTGATGAAGTTGAAATTCTGGATTTCGCGGGACCTTATGAGGTGTTTAGCATTGCAAGAGATCTTAGTGGTATTGCATTGTTCGATGTGAAAACAATATCCGTTCAGAAATCCACAATCCACGCTCGTAATGGACTGTCTATAAATACAGATTATAATTTTTCTAATTGCCCTTCTTTTGATATACTTGTTATTCCAGGTGGATTCGGGACAAGGCCTCTTTTGAATGATAGGGAAGTAATGGAATGGATAGAGGCTCAATACAAGAAAGTTGAAATTGTAATGACTGTGTGTACGGGTTCCCTTCTAATTGGTAAACTTGGGTTATTGGATCATCTCCCTTATTGCACGCATCATAAGGCCTACAATGAAATGAAAAAGATAGCACCTACTGCTATTCCTCAAAAAGAACGGAGGTATATTCAAACTGGAAAGATCTTTTCCTCAGGAGGAATCTCCGCCGGAATCGATTTAGCATTTCATCTTTTAGAGCAATTGCATAGTAAGACAATTGCGATGCGTACTGCGGAGTATATGGAGTATCGCTTAGTGTAAGGTTTAATTCTTTTTATGCTTCCTTCTTCACAGGTTTATAGGCCCACCAGGTTTCTACCATGAATTACTTCTTCATAAAGGATATTGGCTGTTATATTTGGTTATCAGCAGCTTTTATATCTAACCTTCGTTTAGTTTGACAGTCTTTCGTAAAGTCAGCGTAAAATATAACTCTTAATTTTTATTTATGAATGTCCGTAGAGATACCTAAGCGCAAATAGGTTGCACTTTGGCGTGTATACTTGTATCAAAAAGAGATATGAGCATATTAAGATTTATGGATGACTTTCCAGATGAGCGCAGCAGTCGCACTCATTTGAAAGCACAAAGAGAGAAAGAAGGTGTACTGTGTAAGAAATGTGGTCATACCGAGCACTATTGGCTACAAGGTAAAGAGCAATGGCAGTGTAAGAGCTGTTCTTTTAGAACGACTTTACGGAGTGGAACGATGATGCTGCAAAGCAGTAAGCTTCCTTTTCAATTCTGGTATTTGGTTATAGCCTTGATGACGATAACGAAAAAAGGGTTTTCTGCATTAGAAATGCAACGTCAAATAGGTCATAAAAGGTATGAACCTATTTGGTTTATGATGCACAAGATAAGGGCAGCAATGGGGCAAAGAGATGATTTATATCAATTGTCGG
>JBLIDB010000268.1:0-6269 GCA_047634015.1 Saprospiraceae bacterium | reverse complement strand
CTTTGAAGAGTGCTTTTTGCGCAGCGGCTTCCATTCCGATTGCTTCGTTTTCTTCATAAACAACAGATACGGAATCGTGTATTATCGGAAGCAAGCTTCTTCCAGTGAAATGCACATCAGGGGTAACCTGAGGTGTTCCTGTAATACCTAAGACGGTGGGCGTTATATCAGCAATCATGGATAACGCATCAATGGTTTTTCCGGAAGGTATAGAAGGTCCTGAAATAATAAGGGGCACTCTTAATCCTCCTTCACCTGCGTAAAACTTGAATAATGCACTTGGAGAGGCAGAGGCACTTGCAAATTCGGGACCTATAAAATTCCATGATCCTTTTTCTCCTAATGTTTCTACGTCTCTATTATATCCAACGGCCTTCATCCAGAGCCCCATTCCAGCAACCAAAGTTGGGTCGCTGGCTTCGGGACCATTGTCGGCCGTTACAATGAAAACCGTGTTTTCTAATTTATCGTTTTTGTCCAAATATTGAATATATCGACCTATGTGAAAGTCCATAGCTTCAAGCATGGCGGCATTCACCGCCATAGCTTTGGATTTTAGTTTCTTGTCTTCTTCAGCTTGATCATCCCACTTTTGCAATTGTGGATGCATGTCTCCTAGAGATGCACCTTGAGAAATAATGCCTATCTGTTTAGCGTTTGCAAATCTTTGCAATCTAATGTTGTCCCATCCCTCTTTATAAACGGTCTCATATTTTTCAATATATTTTTTAGGAGCTTGTACCGGAATATGAATGGCTTGAAAGGCAAGAAATGAGAAAAATGGTTTGGATTTATGTTCTTCCTCCTCCATAAATCCTATCATCTCATCAACCAAGTTTCTCGAAGAATAATAATCTTCTGGTAGCTGAATAGGCATACCATCTTTAAACCATGGTGGGGTAGATTGAGTAGGCAAATAAGCTTTGTGTTCGTAATTGTCAGCACCAGAAGCATCCAGAATATAGGTGCGATCAAATCCTCGCTTACTAGGTAGGCTTGTCTCAGTATGGCCCAAATGCCATTTTCCAGTGACATAGGTACGATAGCCATCTGCTTTCAATCTCTCGGCTATAGTTTTGACCTTGGTATTGAGCATCCCTGCATAACCTGGTTTAGACGGGTATTCGGGTGGTAGAAATAGTGGCAGATTAGGAACTCCTGTTAGATGACTGTCATATCCTGTAATTAGCATCGCACGAGAAGGGGCACACATTGGTGATGCGTGATGATTGAGAAACATAGTTCCGCCTCGTGCGAGTTGATCTATATTCGGAGTAGAAGCTTCGCCACCATAGGATCCAAGATCCATAAGTCCAGCATCATCAATGAGAATAAGTACAATATTGGGTTTAGAATCTTGCCCATTTAGATGAATAGAAAGACAAAGTAGTATTCCAATAAGATAATTGTTGTAGCGCATAACGAGTTTTAACCAATATTCTATAAATTATAAAACCCGAAACTTAGTTAGCCCAATAAACAAACTCATCATCTTCCGTTTTTTCTTGATCCAATGTCTTATCAATATAGATAGGAGATTCTAAAAGTGCTGGCCAAAGAGATGTATTTTGCTCACTCAAATGCGTTTCCAGAAGAGTAGTCAGTTCCTTCAGTTTCTCATTGTTCGCATTCACTAAATTTTGCTGCTCTGTTGGGTCATTTGCTAAGTTGAAGAGCCACTTCTTTCCTTGGACACCGTCCATTTGTAATTTCCAATTATCATTAATAACACAGGAGTAATTTCCATCCTTGTAGAATAGCGGACGATTAGGAGAACCTTCTATAGAATCCGTAAGATAGGGTGGGATATTAATGCCATCCAAATTTCGATCTGTAGGCAAATCGGCTCCAGCAATCGCAGCAAAAGTTGAGAATATATCTAAGTTAGAAACGCGTCCATCATAAGTCTGTCCAGCAGGAATCTTACCTGGCCAACTAACGATATATGGAATATGAATGCCCCCCTCAAAGAGTGAGATCTTCCAACCGCGAAAAGGGCTATTGACTTCTGGCATGCCGATGTAACCGGGCGCTCCATTATCGCTTGTAAATACAATGATGGTATTCTCATCTATGCCATTGTCCTTGAGCGCTTGCCGTATTTTTCCTACGCCTCTGTCCACAGTCATTACCATAGCAGCCTGTACGCGTTCTGCATGATCTTCTATATAGGAAAGCTTGTCATAATCCTCTTTGTTGGCTTGAAGTGGAGTGTGAACCGCCCAGTAAGCCATATACATAAAGAATGGTTGATTCTTATTCGCTTCTATAGCTTTAACTGCTTCGTTGGTAAGATAGTCTGTTGTATGCCCATCAGGATGAAAGCGGTGTCCGCCATTCCAATTAGCAGCATGTGCCATATTGCCCCATAAGAATTTATCTATTGGGTCGAAAGGAAGTCTTGCATTGACAACATTTGGATCATCAATAGGTAAAAACAAACTATTGGAATGTAATCCTAAGCTTTCGTCGAATCCTTGATTGGTAGGATTGAATTTTATAGAATTTCCAAGGTGCCATTTGCCAATATGGATATTGTGGTATCCCTGAGGTTTTAGAAGTTCTGCGATGGTTATTTCCGATAAAGGTAAACCCATATCCTCCACATCAGGTCCTATGCCTTCAAGTTCCGTGTGATATATCGGAGGATGCAACTTCTCGTTAGAAATCCGACTTATAAACTTCATCATACTCGGTGCCGTCGGTGTAAACTCAAATCCTGCCCTTGTAGAATATCTCCCCGTTAGTAGTGAAGCACGCGAAGGAGCACATACAGCATGAGCTGAGTAGCCATTAGTACATAACACTCCTTCAGCAGCCATTTGGTCTATATGAGGTGTTTTGAATTGGCCATTAGCCATACCTCCGCCATAAGTACTGATTTCATTAAAACCCAGATCATCTACGAGGATGACAATAACATTGGGTTTGTCGGAGCTTCTAGAAGTCGGACCTTCTTTCCAGTTAATAGCTTGATTTTCTAAAACAGGCTCTTCCCATTCTTTAATCATTCCTGGAATCTTATACCAGTTTTGTGAAAACCATATTCCAAACAATAAAAGTATCGCGATTAAGATTCCTCCTATTTGAAGTAATCTCTTTTTTCGAATAGACATAATTAGTTGTTAAACAATAATTAGTGAGTTCATTATTTAATCATTTAGTTGTCCTCCATCTAGGGGAATAAAATTGCCCGTCATAAAGCTTCCTGCCTGAGAGCATAAAAAGATTACTAATCCTGCGATATCAGTCGGTTTACCCATTCGTTTTAATGGTATGTTTTTAATAAGTTCTTCTTGCGGGAAGTACGACGTCATTTTACTAGGGAAAAAACCCGGACCGATGGCATTGACTAAGATATTATCAGCGGCTAATTCTTTAGCAAGAAGTCTACTCAAGTGTGTAACTGCTGCTTTGCTTGGGCCGTAAGAAAAAGCGCCTAATGATGCTGTCATTTCGCCAGCAATAGAACTAATATTGATAACTCTACTTGGATCTTGAGCGTTAGCAGATTTCTTAAGTAAAGGCAGGAGACTTTGCGTCAGAAAGAAAACCGACTTGACGTTTATGTTCATGACTTTATCCCATCCTTTCTCTGGAAATTCTCCTAATGCAGCGCCCCAAGAAACGCCGGAATTATTAATTAGAATATCTAATTGTTCTTCTCTTTCAGATAGTTGACCTACTAAAGTGTCGATATTTTCTACACTTGATAAGTCCATAGGTAAAGCGATACATTCTCCTTTTTCAGACATTTCTTCTGCAAATGCTTCACATGCAGCAGCTGAACGAGAACTGATATAGACTTTGACTCCGGCTTCTACTAATCCTTGGGTCATCATAGCTCCGATTCCTTTGGCACCTCCAGTAACTAATGCTACTTTTCCTTTTACGTCAAATAAATTTTCAATCATAATTTTATAATTAGAATGTTGTTGTTGTTGAGAATGAGAATTTTCTATAAATTAGATTATTATCCTACTGTAGTAGATGATAATAGCGCCCCATATTCCAAGGCTATTTTTCTGTCTTTACTAACTTCGACATACGCTGGAGAGGTGGACATGTCAATAAATGCTTCTTTAGAAGGGTAGGAGACGATTAGGACCATATCAGGTTGTGCATCGTAGTCTCCTATAATCGTACGTTCAATATTGCCCATCCAGATTACTTTACCTTCCGCCTTCTCTATAAAGGGAACCATATTCTTACTATATCGGAGATATGCTTCTTTGCCAGTCTCATCTCCATTTCCAGATTTTTCTTTGAATTTTAAAATATTGACCATCGTTATCGATGTTCCCGATGGGTAGTTTTTTATGAAGTCAATAAATTCTTCTTTTTTAGGCGTAATTTGATTTGTTAGATTCATTTTATTTATTAATAATTCAAGATTTTTATTCTAATGTCCTTTTACTTGTATGAATAACTGGCTTATTCATGATAATGTTGGCTCTAAACATACAACGGATATCAATTTATCGTAGATGATGGAGGAGAGAATAATTTGCATTTGATCTTTATTAAAGAGAGCAATGCCTATTTTTTATAGTGGTTTGGCACATTTAAAATCGCCAATTACTAATTAGAGTAAGCCAAATACTAAGTCTGGGAAAAGGTATATTTATCCATACAAAGGACAAAGAAAATGACTTATAATACATTAAAAGTAGACATCCAGGATTACATATTAACACTTACGCTTAACAGGCCTGAAGCTATGAATGCCTTTACGGTAGAAATGGCCAATGAACTTATTCACTTGTTTAATCATGCAAGTGATGATGACGCTGTTCGGGCAATAGTTGTTACCGGAGCTGGAAGGGCATTTTGTGCAGGAATGGATCTGTCTATTGCTGGAAATGTATTCGGACTTAATGAGACATTACAACCTACACTCGGGGATATGACAGATCGTTTAGAAGATCCGGGGATAAGAGATGGTGTAAGAGATACTGGAGGGCAGGTTAATCTGGCGATTTACGATTGTAAGAAGCCAATAATTGCCGCAATTAATGGTGCTGCTGTCGGTATAGGAGCGACGATGACAAGTGCTATGGATATTCGGCTCGCTTCTGAATACGCAAGAGTTGGTTTTGTATTTAATAAGATTGGGATTACGCCAGAAGCATGCTCTACGTGGTTTCTACCTAAGATTGTAGGTATCTCTACAGCCCTCGAATGGTGCTACACTGGAGATATTCTCAAGCCAGATGAGGTGTTAGCAGCCGGATATGTAAGGGGGGTTTATTCCGCAGATCAATTACTCGAGGAAGCATATAAAATCGCTCGAAAAATTGTAAAACATAGTCCTGTAGCCATAGCGCTAACACGTCAAATGATGTATCGGAATTCCGCCAAAGACCATCCTATGGAAGCCCATAAAGTGGATTCTTTGGCGATATACTATGCGAGTCAAAAGGACGGAAAGGAAGGTGTAGCTTCATTCTTAGAAAAGCGTGATCCTAATTTTACACAACAGGCATCAACTGATATGCCTCCGTTCTATCCATGGTGGAAGTGAAATAGTAAAAAGGAGTAGGAGGTCCTACTCTGATCCCTACTCGTATGCACCAAATCTTTCGAAATGGCATGTATAGCCATTCGGGATTCGCTTTAAGTAGTCTTGATGTTCTGGTTCTGCGGGCCAGAAAGGACTAAACGCTTCTACCGTTGTTACTGCTGGAGAAGGCCAACGCTTAGATGCATTTACTTTCTCAATGAAGGCTTCTGAGAGCGCTTTTTCTTCGTCATCTTGATAGAATATAGTCGACCGATAGCTGCTCCCTCTATCGTTCCCTTGTTGATCTACGGTAGTCGGATCATGCACTCTGAAGAAGTAATCTAAGACCCCTGCAAATGATATAATCTCAGGATCATACGTAAGTTCTATACCCTCAGCATGTCCTGGATGATACTTGTAGGTCGGGTTTTCGTTATCTCCCCCTTGGTATCCTACTTCAGTATCTATGATTCCCGGTCTGACGCGGAACAAATCTTCCATTCCCCAGAAGCAGCCTCCTGCTATGTATGCTTTTTTGTAATTATCCATTTGTTACATTATCTTGTTACGAATTAGAACACTAAGGTATGGCTTTGGTTGTGTTTTTAAAATGATGAGTTTTGGAGGTGTGTATAACAAATTGCACAAAGTTGTAAATTAGCCTTAACAAACCTAATTCAGCGATGGAAACTAAACAGATAGTATCGTCCATCCTGAGAACAATAGAACAAGAACTTACAGATTTTATCAACGACCAGTCACAAAT
>JBLIDB010000267.1:0-6283 GCA_047634015.1 Saprospiraceae bacterium | reverse complement strand
CTTCTTCAGTCCCAAATTTTTCTTGAAATTCAAAAATTGATAGGTTTTCTAATTTGATGTCCATTTTCTAATTGTTATCCTTTGATATACAACGAGTTAACTCGTATATTTATTAGCCCTGTTCAATAACTTAAAACGAAATGGAAATATTGAAATAGTCCACACTTCGTAAGAAAGAGGTTCTAATAGATTTGTTTTTTGGATTTACAATTCACTTTCCTTACTCTTCGTTTTCTTCGAATGCCTTTGCTTTTCCTTCAAATTCTGTGCTAAGAAAATCCTCTTTAGTAATCCAATAATCAGAGGTGATTAATTTATAATTACCGCCCCCGACAGGAATACATTGCCATAGGATGTCTTCTGCTTCTGGGAAGGCAATTTCGCCATTCAGTTGATCTTCAAATATCCTTTTCATAACGTATCACTCTGAAAGTGAATTTTGAATGTTTTTAGAATTGCCTCTTTTGTAAGTTCTTTGTCTCCACCTGTAATAGGGGTAATGTTTATTTCTATAATGCTCGCTTTGACACTTGGGAAAGTAGCATTGTAGGCTTTATAGAGTAATTGATTGATGTCAAATAGGGGTGCATGTAGTCCAATATCTGGGTATTCTTCAGAGACTTTATCTTCTATCAGATCATGAGATATCTGCTGAATCTGACCTTCATTCAGTTTTTCTGACAACTTGTATTTCAATAAGATCTCCGCAGCATCTGGTCCTTCAAAATCAGAGATTGCCATAAGTAGCATTTCTTGAAGTTCATTCGGACTTACACTCTCTGCGTGTTCAAATTCAAATTCTTTTAGCAGCGCTATATAATCTGAATTATTCCATGCAGCTGGAATTTCACTGACACTTGAGAATTTATTGATAGTGATTTGATATTTCATAATCGATATTAATGATTGTAGGTAAGATACAAAAGAGACAATATTTAATCCATAGCTATCCTGTATTTTATTTTTGCTTTAGGAGGTTAAGAATTAGTGATTTTGGTTCTTATCTGAGTTGATCAGATAACATTTACCAAATACAATTCTCCATAAATAAGATAGAAGTGTTACCTTTCCCTGAATCAGATTTAAACAACTATAACCATGAAATATACGCTCTTTACTCTTATGATAGTGTTGATGCTCTTATTATCATCGTGCGTTACTCAAAGGACAGTTTCTACTAATCATGAAGCTTTGGGTGTAGATAAAGTCATGCTACTCGAACCAATTGCAGGAGATGATGGGTCAATATCAATGAAGGAGAAGGCTCCTGATACGGAGTTGCTCTGGGATGAGTGGGGAGTGCCTCACATTTATGCACAAGATAATGAAGAGTTGTTTTATACATTCGGCTGGGCGCAGATGACAAGCCATGCTAACACGATTTTAAAACTCTATGGCAAATCAAGAGGAAGAGCAGCCGAATATTGGGGAGAGAAACATCTGGAGAATGATCAATTGGTACATACACTTGGATTTGCAGATCTTGGGGCTGACTGGTATGACCAGCAAGCGCCGGAGTTCAAGGGCTATATAGATAATTTTGTTTCAGGCTTGAATGCTTATGCTACCGCTCATCCTGAAGAGATCAAAGATGAGTATAAGCAAGTCCTACCGCTTGAATCCGATGATGTATTAAGGCATGCTCTATTTGTTCTTTACACAAGATTTATAGGAGGAGGCGACTTAAATAAAGCCGGGAAATGGGAAGAGCGTGGTTCCAATACTTATGCAGTAGGACCGAGCCGCAGTGCTTCAGGAAAGGCTATGCTCGTTATGAATCCACACTTGCCTTGGTTTGATGAATGGCTATTCTACGAAGGGCACTTCAATGCGCCAGGAGTACATATGTATGGAGCGACGTTAGTAGGTCTTCCAACCTTAGGAATTGCTTTCAATGAACATCTGGGATGGAGCCATACCAATAACACCATTGATAATGCGGATCTCTATGAGCTTACAATGAAAGATGGTGGCTATGTAGTAGACGGTGAAGTAAGACAATTCAAGGAAGAGAAGATGTCCATCAAAGTCAAAGGATCAGATGGCAAGATCACAATAAAAGATATGCCTCGATTAGTATCTCCAGATCACGGCCCTGTACTTAAAGTAGAAGGAGATAAAGCACTTGCTATTAAAATGCCTGGATATGATCGCCCATATGGTATCGTTCAATGGTGGAAAATGGCCAGCGCTACCAACATCGTTGAGTTCAAGGCTGCACTCAAGGAAGTTCAGATTCCATTTTTCAATATTATGTATGCTGATAAAGCTGGCAACATTTTTTATATGTTCAATGGTCAAGTTCCAGATCGACAAGATGGAGATTGGGATTATTGGAGTGGGATAGTAGATGGCAGCAAATCAGAGAATCTTTGGTACGGTGTCCATGATTATCACCACCTCCCAAAGACTCAAAACCCTCCAAGTGGCTACTTGCAAAATGCCAATGACCCTCCTTGGACTTCTACCTTTCCAAGACAAATTCAGCCTGAGAACTATCCTGGCTACATGTCTCCAATTGAAATGGGATTCAGACCTCAACGAGCAACGCGGATGATGGAGGAAGATGATTCAATTACATTTGAGGAGTTGATAGATTATAAGACTTCAACAAGAATAGAGATGGCAGATAGATTATTGGATGATCTGAATGAAGCCGTTGAAGAATATGGAACTGATAATAGTCGAGCGGCGATGAAAGTATTAAATGCTTGGGATAGGGAGGCTGATGGAGATAGTAAAGGAATGGCATTATTCTATGCTTGGGCACATGCCATAGGGCCAAATAATATGGCTAATTATAAAATCAAATGGTCACTGGATAAGGCAATAACTACTCCTGATGGGTTAGCGAGTCCGGAGATGGCTGTCAAAGCACTTGATGGAGTTGTAGCGAAATTTAATCAAGAAGGATTGCCACTGGATGTTCCGTGGGGAGCAGTATATCGTATTAAGTATGGAAAGCATGATCTTCCTGGCAATGGTGCCGATGGCTCAGTAGGAATATTCCGTGTCGCGTGGTCAAATGGATTAGAAGAAGATGGCAAATATTATATCTCAGGAGGTGATTCTTGGCAGAGTGTGATCGAATTTGGGGATCAAGTCCGTGCCAAAGTACTCATGAGTTATGGAAGTAGTACGCAAGAAGATTCTCCACACTATGGAGATCAATTAGAATTATTTTCTAAAAAAGAAATGCGCGATTGCTACTTCTATCGCGAGGATGTGTTACCACATGTCAAGCATCGCTATGTTCTTAAGAACGGGGCGATGATGAAGTCGGAATAGCATACTTCTTGAGCTAAGTACAAATTTTAATACCTATAAGTTGCTTTTTTAGAAGGGACTTCCTGATAGGAGTCTATCTAAAAAAATACTGCCAATTCCAGGATAGGCAATCAACATAAATAGAACGCCATATACTCCACCATAAAGGTGTGCCAGATGATCGATATGATCATTGCGGTTGTTACTTGCCCAAGAACTCCATACGACATACAGAACAGCAAATACAATTGCAGGAACAGGAGGGAAAATAAACCACAGCCATGGATCAAACATGACATAGATAAATACCAGCGCACTTGTGACTCCAGAGGCCCCTACACTTCTAAATCCAGGGTTATCTTTGTGCTCTCTAAGCGTACCCAAATCTGATACTATAAGTGCTGTAAAATAGAGTAAAAGGAATATCATGCCTCCCATAATGTCTCCGTAGCGATTTTTAAATACGACTTCTACAATTCCACCAAAGTTATACAGGACATACATGTTGATTAACAGATGCTCCCAACTGCCGTGGACAAACCCTCCTGTTATTAATCTATAGTATTGCCCTTTTTTGACTTCTTCATAAGGATAATGCGCCAATGACGAAAACAAAGCTTGATTTTGAAATGATTGATACGATATCAAGCAAGTGAAACCAATAATGAGGTAGGTGATGATCATAGATTAATTATTCTGAGTGGCGAAGATAGCATACTGGAGATCTCTTTTATGAGAACTTAGCTATACATATCCTTAGGATCCGTTTCGGCCAATTCTATCAAAAATTCACATATTTCACCAGACACCATATCTAAATATCGCACTCCTTTTTCAGCTGTTGCCTTACTTGGGTCGCCGACACCTGTATCATCTGTTACTTGCGTCCACTGCCTTTGAGAAGTTACCCATCCTTCTCGAAGGCCACGAATTTTGTTTTTTCTTTCTTTCCCTGGCCCTGCTTCACTTAGAGGAAGTAAAAGGTGGGGTTGTATGTGCATTATTACACTGGTTTCCATCTCTCCAGCATGATCTCCAGGCTCATCGAAATAGTCAATTGCATTGCCGATCCGGAACCAATCCAGACTACACATGTACATCTCAGGTTGGTCTATTGACATCTCGCGGATCATATTTTTAAAATTATTCCCGCCATGAGAATTAACGATGACCAATTTTTTGATACCATGCCTCAAGAGTACATCAACTACATCTTTTAGAATGGCATACTGGGTACTTGGATTCACATTCATACATAGCTTGACATCCAATTGACCTGTATTAATCCCAAAAGGAATACAAGGAAGTACGATCGTCTTTGTCCCTTTATTCCAAGCCTTCTCTGCTGACATTGCAGCAATAGCTTCGCCTTCATAGTAATCAGTGCCATAAGGCATATGATAATTATGCGCTTCTGTAGCTCCCCATGGAAGTATTGCTATATCATAGGTTGTGTCCTTAACTGCTTTCCAATTTGTTTCTGCGAGGATATAGGGTCTTATTTTCATAGAGCCAAATTAGGGATTTGCGGCTAAATACTTTTTTTAAATTTTCTTGAGAATGTCTAATTTCCTTTACCGATTTTTTTCAAATGGTCGAAACCGTCGATATCCATTTTATCTGTAAGTTTTGCTAAATCATCAAGATTTATACGCCCGTCGATCTCTATGAATACGTTTTGATCTTCTTCATGTACAAGCAGAATTAATCCGTCTACATATTTATCGTCGTTAGTCGGCTTGGTAAATAATTCAACTCTTTCACCTCCATCTTTTACCGAGATAAGATTTGTCATGGACGTGCCACCTGCAAGTCCTTTTAATTCTTTGAAGTCTGCATACTCAGCAGTTTCGTCGTTTACAAAAACGCGTACTCTTTTGATGTTTTTAATTAGGTCTGTGATACCTTCATCATCGAACTCTGCATCAAATGACGCAATCATTCGAAACATCTCTTTGTTAATTGTAATTACAGCATAGTCATCACCATCTTCTAATCGCTCGAAAAAGCTACTTACTGATTGTGCATTGATGCTTATAATCAAAAGGAAGGTTACTACAGTGGAGAGGAGTGTTTTCATGTTTCTAATTTTATAAAAGATTATGAACTAATTTTTAAGTTAGTTCTATAGATTTGTTTTAAATATAAAAGTCTTGTCAAGATGATTAATGCCATGTTTGATAGCTTCAGACCCTTTATCCATTTTACCATTTATAAGTGCAAAAGCGTCTTTTGTAATTTGAAGGGCGACTTGAGGGTCATCTATGACTACATCTGAATTCTTCTGTTTTGTATTACCAAATGAAAAATATGCAGCAAATAATAGGATCATAGTAGCAGCGATACTAAGAAGCATATTCATGGAAATCACTTTTCCCTTCACAGGAGGGGCTTCTACCTTTTTAGTATAGGTGACTTTACGTTCCTCATTATAGTATGATAATAGTGCGCTAAGAGGATGGTCCTCATCAGCGTTCTCCAGATAATAATATTGTAGCTGCTTTTCTTCTTCCAGAGAGCTTGTACCATCCCAGTATTTATCCTGTAGTATTTTTAATTCCGTTTTCTTCATGCGTAAATATTTGAAAGTTTCGCGCGGAGTGATATTCTGGCACGATGCAGATAAACTTTCACTTTTTCTAGCTTATAACCCGTTATATCAGCAATTTCTTGATACGTATAACCTTCGATTTCACGCAGATGTACTATTTGCTGCTGAGTCTCTGGTAATGCTTCTATTGCTTGTTTTATAATGGACATGGTATCATCGCTTTGCAGAGATCTGTAAGGCGTCATATCTTGATCTGCGAGATCATAATGGTCCTCAACTCGATCCATTGGTTTTTTCTTTCTTCTCAGTTTGTCGAGACTCAAATTTCGAGTCACCGTCATACACCAAGCTTCTATGTTCTCTATAGCCGACAACTCACTTTTCTTTTTCCATACTTTAATCAAGACTTCTTGCACTACGTCCTCAGCTACCATCGTATCCTTGACGATACGTAGAGAATAGCGG
>JBLIDB010000266.1:0-6432 GCA_047634015.1 Saprospiraceae bacterium | reverse complement strand
AGATGGTACATATAATGAAAAGGTTTACGTAAATGTCTCCGGCTCATTAGGACAACCGATCATTATCTCTAATTATAACGACGACATAGTTGTAGTTGATGGAAGTAATCTCCCGAATGATGATGCCGTAATTGAAATTTATGATCAGAACTATATTCATATTGATGGTATCACTATTGCAAATAATACTCAATTAGACGCTCAAGGAATTATTATAGAAGGCAATTGTCAAGGAATAGAAATTAGAAATAATGTGATCTATAACATCAACTTTTCTGCTGACCCCAATCTGGCTGCCAATGAAAGTAGGAATGCACAACCTCTGATAGTCTATGGTTCCAATGCAAATGCTCCTATCCAAAATCTTATAATTAAAAACAACGTAATCCATGATAGCAGAACTGGGTATAGCGAAGCGCTGGCTGTCAACGGAAATATTGATGGATTTATAATTTCAAATAATAATGTATTCAATATTACTAATATCGGAATTGATATCATTGGTCATGAAGGTACTGCAAGTATTAATGATCAGGCTCGCAATGGTACGATTAAAAACATCGTAGTTTATAATTGCAAATCTCCCTATGCTACTGCAGCAGGCATATATGTAGATTGCGGCAAGGACTTAACTATTGAAGCAAATCGAATCTTCGAATGTCAATGGGAATAGAAATAGGTTGTGAGAACTTAGGTAAGACAACTTCGAATGTCATAGTAAGATCGAATATAATCTATAATAATGATGATGCTGGAATAGTTATGGGAGGATTCAACTTTCCTACTGGATCCGGAAAGGTCATAGATTGTCACATATTGAATAATACCACGTACAATAATGACATCTTATCTACTGGAATCGGCGGACTTACAGGTGAAGTTAATATCTCGTATACTGAAAATTGCACACTACAAAACAGAGTCCACTCCGGAAATTGAGGATCATCAGAAAATGGAAGATTTTGGAAGATATTTTTATTTTTTGAACCTCGGTGATGCCTGAGCATCAGGGAGTTGAGAATAATGGAAATATCGCCAAAAGGGCCATTTCCCGATATTATGACTTTCTGGAGTGGACTCAAAACAACATATTTAATGGTGGAAGTTCTTCAACGCTCCTACTCTATGTTGATAATGTTAACTCTATAAACCTCAATCTGGATTACAACTTGTACAATGGTAATCCATCAGCAAATATTGAATATGGAGGTACGGCCTACGCCAGCCTTGATTCATATAAATCGGGAACTTCACAAGATTCGCATTCCTCGTTTCAAGATCCCATCTTCCGATCGATAATAAATCAAGACTACCATCTCGCTTCAAGCTCTCCAGCACAAAACATGGGAAACCCAATTAGTAGCGCCGTTCATGGCACGAATGATTATGACTATGAGTCTCGACTATTGGATAATCGAATCGATATTGGGGTTGATGAATATGTAGTTTGGCCTTTGACGCTTAGCCTTGCAAGGGATATGCTGTTTTCTAATTCCTATAGTGCAGTTCCAGAAATTGTATCATTCGCTTCGATTGGACAAGGCGGTATTGTCAATCTTTTGGCTCCAGAAGTGACTCTAAATGAGTACTCAATTATAGCGGAAAATTCTACGCTTACCATTCTAACTGAATCTTGCCAATAGGCTGTATCGCTTCCTGCAGTGCTGATCTAAAGCAGAATGTCATTATATAAAAGTAAGAGTGAGCTATAATGTTCTTATGTTTAGTCTTTGATTTAACTGACAACCCCTTCGGATTTCCTAAAGAATCATAGTACTGAAATTAGATATAAACATGAAGAATAAGAGCCTTCTACTATTAGCAAGTATTTTTTGCCTAATATTTATCTGGATATTGGCATGCACGAGTAAGACTACTCCAGTATACCCCAAAAAGGTCATCACATTTGCGGATGATAAAGCCAATGACCTTGCTCTGAAGATCAGGCAAGAAGTGAATGTGGAAGTGGCAGAAGGAGTAGCACTATCTCTATGGGCCTCCGACTCTCTTGTAAATGACCCTGTCGCAATAAGCATTGATGAAAAGGGGCAAATATATTATGCGCAAGGAAGTCGCTTGAGTAATTCAGAATTTGATATTCGTGGGCATCAAGACTGGATGACGGCATCTATATCATTCCAATCGGTAGAGGATCGGAGGGCATTTATCCGCAAGACATTTGAGCCTGACTCAGATGCTTCAATGACGTATCTCAAAGATCTAAACGAAGATGGTGTTCGCGACTGGAAAGATCTTACTGTAGAAAAGGAGCAAATATGGGTAGTAAGTGATCAATCTGGAGATGGATTGGCCGATCAATCACAATTGTATATTGAAGATTATCATGAAGAAATAAGTGATCTTGCCAATGGTGTGGAATATGCTGATGGAGAGGTGTATATCTCGATAGGTCCTGATCTCTGGCGTACAAAAGATGTAGATGGTGACGGAATCGCAGATGAAAGCGCCTCTATTAGTCACGGATTTGCAGTACACATAGGATTCGGTGCACATGGCATGTCGGGAGTTACCAAAGGTCCAGATGGCCGCATTTGGTGGGGAATTGGAGATATCGGAATGAATGTAGTAGATAAAGAAGGGAAAAACTGGAAATATCCCAATCGAGGAGTGGTAGTAAGATCAGAACCCGATGGTTCGAACTTCGAAGTATTTGCAATGGGCGTTAGAAATACACATGAGTTTGTATTTGATAAATATGGCAATCTTATCACTGAAGACAATGACGGTGATCACGCTGGAGAACGTGAGCGATTAGTATACCTGATAGATGGCAGTGATACAGGATGGCGCATAAATTGGCAATTTGGAAAATACACGGACCCTAAGAATAATAGTTATAAAGTATGGATGGATGAACAAATGAGTATCCCACGATGGGATGGTCAAGCGGCCTATTTCCTACCTCCGATTCAAAATTATGTCAATGGCCCAACTGGAATGAC
Organism: Saprospiraceae bacterium; assembly: GCA_047634015.1. Lineage (GTDB taxonomy): Bacteria > Bacteroidota > Bacteroidia > Chitinophagales > Saprospiraceae > JAJRXG01. Next base: position 3,469 of record JBLIDB010000266.1, on the reverse strand, counting down.
ATATAATCCTGGAACTGCTCTAAGTCCTGAATGGTATGATCATTTCTTTATTTCAGAATTTAGAGGGACTCCTGCCTCATCGCCTATTCATGCCTTCACTATGGAAGCTGATGGTGCAGGATTCAAATTGGGAAAGACGCAAGAGTTTGTAAAAGGACTACTCCCAACGGGAATCGACTTCGGTCCAGATGGCGCATTGTTTTTTGGAGATTGGATTACGGGATGGAATAATAAAAAAGAAGGACGAATCTGGAAAATGGATGTTCCTGGGCAAGCAAATTCTTCTATCAGATTGGAAACTAAAAATCTAATTCAACAAGACTTTGCATCAGCGCAAATCGAAATCCTTCAAAAACACCTAGGACATCAAGATATGAGAGTCCGTACGAAGGCTCAATTTCAACTGGTAAAAAGAGGAAATGCGGGTTTTGAAGCATTAAAAGAAATTACGGCTCCATCCAATACGCAGCTTGCCAGAATCCATGGTATGTGGGGAATGGCACAGTTTGCCAGAAAAGAGGTTTCCAAATCATCCCACTTCATAGCCCTTTTAGGCGATAGTGATCCAGAAATCATCGCACAAGCAGCGAAGTTGATCGGTGATACTAAATACAAAGAGGCAAGTGCGCTGCTTATAGAACTTGTAAATCATACTAATCCAAGAATTCAATTCTTCGCTACAGAAGCACTTGGTAGAACTGAGGATTCGAAAGCGATAAATGCCATACTTCAAATGTTGGAAACTAACAACGACAAAGATGCATGGCTTAGAATGGGTGGTATCATTGCGCTGGGAAGAATAGACAATCCTGCCGCAATGGTTTCTCTTGCTAATAATCCTTCTCGCGCATTACGGACGGCTGCCGTGGTCGCTTTAAGAAGAATGGAAGATGCAGGTATAAAGATCTTCTTAAAAGACAAAGATGAATACATAGTAGCAGAAGCTGCAAGAGCGATCAACGATGATTTTTCTATTCCAGATGCCTTACCCGCATTAGGTGAAGTGCTGAAAGAAAAGCGGTTTTCTTCGGAGCCTCTTCTCAGAAGGGCGATCAATGCGAACCTTAGAGTCGGAGAAGATGAAAACATTGCTACTCTTATAGAATTTGCAAATCGCTTGTCTGCGCCAGAAGAAATGAGAGCTGAGGCGATTGCTGCATTGGGAACATGGGCCTCTCCATCGGTCTTAGATCGTGTAGATGGTAGATATCGCGGTAAGATTACAAGAGAAGGAGCAGGTGCTCAAAAAGCGTTAGGAAATAAAATTGCTACTCTAATAACAGACAAATCTTCCAAGGTACAAGTCGCAACCATAGAAGCGGCAGGAAGATTGAAATTAGAAAGTGCCAGTAAATATATATTCCAAAGATTACAAAAAGATAAATCTCAAGATGTAAGAGAAGCTGCACTAAGGATATTACAAGAGTTAGAATCTCCAGAATTGGAAAATGCTATGGAGTTAGCACTCTCTGACAAACATAAAAAAGTACGGTCTAAAGCACTTGACTTACTTCCTGAAAGCAACATTCCTGAAGCCACTGCTGTAAGATTATTTGAAAAGATTTTTGCGGATGGCTCTACTCAAGAACAGCAATCAGCATTAGCGTCATTGGGTAAGTTCAAAAGTGCCGCAGCTGTTACAGCATTAAATAAGATGTTCGATAAACTTAATTCAGGTAGTCTTAGCGAAAAACTGAACCTTGATGTTGTAGAGGCTGTAGCAGAACAAGGTGATCCTGCCCTGCTCAGCAAACTAAAAGTATATAATGCAAAAGTAGAAGAGAGCGATCCGCTCAATGGATTTTACGAAACCCTTGCCGGTGGAGATATACGAAGGGGGCGAAATATATTTTATAGAAACGAAGCTGGACAATGCACACGCTGCCATGCAATATTCGAGTTCGGTGGAAATGCAGGGCCAGGACTCAGTGGCGTAGGCACGAGACTTTCTAAAAAGCAAATCCTCGCTTCTATGATAGTACCAAGTTCAGAGTTCGCATTAGGATATGAAGTTGCCACCATAGAGATGAAAGATGGCGCTTCGCATACAGGAATCATCTCCAGTAGAACTGATGACGTTATAAATTTGAAAATAGGAAAAGAAGAAATAAAATCTCTGGCGAGAGGAGAAATAACCTCTTACGAAAGCATTCCTTCCAGTATGCCAATCATAAAGGACAAACTAAGTAAGAGAGAAATCAGAGATTTAGTGGCCTTCCTTGCGAATCTTACGGAGGAACATGGGGATTAGAATTAATAAGTAGAAATTGAAAATTATTAATTGATAACGGCCACTGTAAATCAGTACCCTAACCACATCGGAAAGATTAGGATATATTTTCCTAAGATAGTGAACCCCAACAATCAAATAACATGGACTGTTTTAACATCGATTACAGGACAAATCAAGAAATTTCATGATCAATTCGTCATACTTGATTCATTATTTCGAATTATCCAGCAATCTTTCCATTACACTTTCTTTAACCTTGAATACAGTACCATGTCTTGTTCCTTCAGGAAATTTTATAGTTTCAGAAATATCTTCCCAATTCTTTAAATCTGCAGAACGTATACCTCCCATACAATGCTTTGTATAAAGATCGAAGTAAACAATCCATGTACTATCCTTTTCCAGTACCCGTGACTCTAGTATAACCCGTCTGTAATTTTGAACTTCTTGCAATCCTTATGTTCTTTTCAGCTTTAGGAAGTATCGTTTCATTTTTTAGAAACATAATATATTTACCATCTTCTTTTATGATCGTAGCATCTATCACATTAAATCCATCATCATAAAGAAGCTCAGTTGGACTAAATTCTAAAAAGTCCGGTGTAGTTGTGAAATACATACGATGATTATAGGCATCATCACCAGTAGAAGTCGTTTTAGGAAATCTCCCTGGAATGGTGGTAGCCCAATAAATCATGTATTCATCGCTTTCGGAGTCATAGAATAACTCTGGTGACCAACAATTTCGAGCTTCAGGTTCATGATGCATAACTGGAATGTATTGTTGGTCAGACCAATGAATCAAGTCTGCAGAATTGGCATAGCCTATCCCCTTCTCATTCCAACTTACCGTCCATACCATATGATACTTGCCATCGCCTCCTGCTATGATGCATGGATCTCTCATAAGCTTATCGTTACCAACTGCCGTAATCAAGAAGGATTCATTATTATTCAAGGCATTCCACTCTAATCCATCTCTACTATAAGCCAAGTGCAGACCATCTTGGCCGTTATCTTTGAAGAAACTGAATAGATATACTTCCTCTTCAGGAATAGAGCAAGCGAAAAGCATGGATAAAAACAAAACTTTAGGCACATATTGAGACATATTACTTAGTTTAAGTCCTAAGGGAATGGTCATTAAATCCGGTATCAAATTTTGGGGCGGTTATTTTTTTCTGGCAATGGAAAAAACGCGGGTTTAGCCGTAGCTATGTTGAGCCTGCAGGCAAA
>JBLIDB010000265.1:0-6433 GCA_047634015.1 Saprospiraceae bacterium | reverse complement strand
GGGCCGTCTATATGACAAGGTGAGATATCCGATGTATTTTTGTTCAATACTAACACAGTTTAGCCAACCACCATGGACTCCGCTTTAGAAATATTGATTGTAGAAGATGACTTTTCATTTGCCTTAGACCTCGAGATGATAGTTGAGGAGTTGGGCTATACTGTCTTATCAACAGTAGATACGGCAGAAGAAGCTCACAATGTCATTCTCACCACACCCCCTGATGCTATCCTCATGGACATAGATCTCAAGGGTGAAATGACTGGCTTAGATCTCGCAGAGAAAATTAAAGGTCTTCAGATTCCCATATTGTTTATTACCTCCTATCAAGAACAGCAAAAATACGATCGAGCTAATAAGCTTGATATGATTGGTTATCTGGTCAAACCATTGAATCAATTTACTATTTTCAAGGCCTTGGATGCATGTCTTTCTTCATGGATACCAAAGAATGAATCATCATCCAAAGAAGAAATCATTGATAATAACGGTCTGATCAATGGAGCTTTGGTCGTCAAAAAAGGAAATGTTTATCATAAGGTCAAGTTGGCTGAAATTATCTACATGTCATCTGAGCAAGAATATGTTAAGTTGCGCACCTCGGGGGGTAATTTTTTATTTAGAGAATCCCTAAAAAGTCTTGAAAACAGGTTAGCTGACCTTAATTTTTCCAGAGCACATCATAGTTATTTAATCAACCTGAATCTGATATCTAATATAGACTCAAGTGGAGGACAAGTAATTATGTGCAATGCTGAGAAAATACCTGTGAGTCGACGTAGAAAAAAAGAATTAGCGTCCGTTTGGGGGATGGCCTGATAACGGGTTCGGATATACTAATGTCATTACTGTTCCAGCTCCACTCTTACTATTAACTTTTAATTCTCCCCCAGTTCGGTCTACCAAGTCATAGACTAATGACATACCTAGACCACTCCCTCGCTCACCATGGGTTCCACGTGTAGATTTCTGTTCATACAGTGTTGAAAGTTTATCTTGTTGTTCATCACTCATCCCGACTCCATCATCCTTGATTATAACATGGACCTTGTCACCCCTCTCACTTCCATTAACATATATAACACCATGCTCCGAACTATACTTAATGGCATTGTCGATAATGTTACGAATGATCGTAGCGAATAGATCAGGATCGTTATCGATCTCCAACTCAGAATCAAAATTAGAGCGATCTACAGATATTCCTTTTTCTTTAGAAATGATCTCCAAATGCTCGGAGATATTATCTATGATTTCAATAATCTTAAACTTTTGTGCTTTAGGCTTAATTCCTTCTTTTAGAGTAAGCGCCCACTGGAGTAAATTATCAAGAAGAGCATTTAAGTTTTGAGCGGACTTTTCAATAGAATCTCCGAGTAGATTAAGCCTTACAAAGTCTTCTTTTTTAAGAAGGTTATTGATCTTTTTCGTGATGCCTCTAAATGCCAATGCCGGCTTTCTCAGATCATGAGATATAATAGAAAAGAGTTGATCCTTGGTGTTATTAGAATGCGAGAGTGCCTGTTCACTCTGCTTTAATTTAGTAACATCTGAAAGAATAAAAGAATAGCCCATATCACTTCCTCTCCAAAGGTATGGCGCTACGCGCGTATTTAGATATTTGGGAATACCATCTATTTCAATTCGTATTTGCGTTTTTCCTTGGAAGTCATTTATGAGATAATTGATATCCATTGGCTCATTATCGATGTATCCAGTATTCAATAAATCAGATAAATTTTTGGCATCTGATTTAAATATTTCCTGAGACGAAGCATTTTGGTTTAAGATATTAAAATGCTTATCTGTTCTTATAATCAATTCAGAAATAGAATTCAAAACATCTATAGATGCAGATTGATATTGATCATTGAGTAATCGATAACCAGAAATAAACCATGTTAAGATAATCCCATCTATAAGCATAGGAATTGTATAGTTAATAACTTTCCATGTTCCTGATGAATAGCTTAACGTACTGAATATAATGATCGTAGTCAAGCCATAAAAAGCCAGTAGCAAAGAAATCTTTTTTACTCGATCTAAAGGATTCACTATTATACTATATATCATTATAGCAGAAGTATAGAGGCCAACCATTATGAGGAAGGTATATATCTGATAAAAGGCCAAAATAGGACTCGGTATAGGTCTGAACATCCAATAACCACCAATCTTTTCTGTTGAAAATTCAAAAAGTTGAAACGTAACGAAAAAATAACAGATAATTAAGTTGGGTAACCCGATCAGAAATACACTTACAATAATATCCACGACCTTACTGTATCGAAAGTATTTAAAGGGCTCTATATAATAGTAAAGCAAAAACCAACTAAGTGTAAAACAAAGATGTACAATAATAGAATTGGATAGATTAAATAGGTATACATCTTCAGGCGAGTTGGTAAGTTGCATCCAAAATTCTGTACATGCCCTGACGGCACAGAGTAGAAACATTCCTGTATTGATATATATAAGAAATGACCTTTCATACGAGAGGAAGGTAAATACCGCAAATCCCAAGCTTGTTGTAAATAAAATTACAAAAAGCAAGAAGTTATCAGGACCGAGAATAACATTTTCCATTGATAAAAATCAGGTTCTTACTTCCTTCAGTTCACAAGTCGTTATGGAAGTATTTCGACTTTTCATTTAATCTCTTTATCTAAAGATGGCGGTGAGGTGTTCCTCTTACACTCATTAATTTTTTTTAATTAGTCCCTTTTCACACTCCCTTTATACATCTCATATTTATGAAACTTGCACTCTATCTGACCATTGAATAATGTCATCTTTCTTGAAGTGCGTAGGCCGACACGTTTGATTGCCTGTTTGTTACCTGATAGAATCCACGCTGTCCATCCTGCGTATTGTTGTTTGAATGTGTCGCCTACAGCTTTGTATAATTCTGTGACGTCTTCTTCCTCTCCTAATCGTATTCCATAAGGAGGATTTGTAATTATAGTTCCTTCATCAAGCGGCTTCTCAGATTTTGTGAAGTCCATCCGCTTCAATCGGATATCTTCGAATCCAAGTTCTGTTAATAATTCTCGTGTTTCTTGGATTTGCTCATGATCGATATCGTAGCCTATTATTTCAGTTTCTAATTCCTTCTTAGCGTTTAATGTACCTAAGAGTATCCGCTTCCAGAGTGCGTCATCATACCCCTTCCAATTCATAAAGGCAAATCGTTCCCATGTAGCTCTAGGAGCAATACCCTGAGCGATCATATATGCCTCCGTGAGAATTGTTCCAGATCCACACATCGGATCAAGTAAGGGCGTTTTCTTATCCCATCCCGATAACATAATCATTCCTGCCGCCAATGCTTCGTTGAGCGGGGCCTTACGCATCGATTGTCGATACCCTCTTCTATGTAACGAGCGTCCAGAACTATCCAATGAAATTGTAAATTCTATTCCTCGACAATGAACATCTAAGACAACGTCTGGGATTTCCAAATCAATCGATGGCCGCAGACCATTATAACGTTCTCTAAAGGAATCTACAATTGCATCCTTGGTCTTAAGTGCTATATACTGTGAGTGATTATAAACGTCAGAATTAACAGTACTATTTATCATGAATGTCTGATCCAATCCGATCAACTCAGTCCAGTCATACCTCCTCAACCTCTTGTAAAAAACAGTCTCATTGTGAGCCGAGAATGATAAAAATGGCTTTATAACCCTAAGCGCGGTTCTGGACCATAGGTTGATTTTATATAGCGCTTCGAGATCTCCCTCGAATTCTACAGCACGATTCCCTTTTGTAATATTCTGACCTCCTTGTTCTGTTATTTCCTGTGCCAGAATTTCTTCCAGACCAAAAATCGTTTTGGCTACAAATTTCAAATGCTATGATTGTTGTTAACGTAATTTAAGAACTTAATAAGATGACTATGACAATCAGTCCAATTCTTTAATCACTTCATTCTTTTAATTTTCGCCGTAGGATTTTTCCAACGGTAGATTTTGGCAATTCTTTTATAAACTCTACTTCCTTCGGTACTTTATAGCCCGTCAATTCCTCTCGACAGTAAGCAATGAGCTCGTCTTTTTTCAATGTGCTGTCTTTCAGCGTGACGAATATTTTAACCATCTCACCCGACTTTTCGCTGGGAACTCCAATAGCGGCAACTTCATTAACTTTAGGATGTCTTGAAACAACAGCTTCAATCTCATTCGGGTATACATTAAACCCTGAGACAAGGATCATATCTTTCTTACGATCTACTATTTTGAAAAATCCATCCTCATCCATGATACCGATGTCTCCTGTACATAGCCAACCGTCAGGAGTAATTGTATTTGCTGTTTCTTCAGGTTTGTTATAATATCCTTTCATTACTTGAGGCCCTTTTACTTGGATCTCTCCACGCTCTCCTCGTGGAACTACTTTACCCTCATCATCAACGATTCGCACATCAGTTGATGGTATTGGTATTCCTATTGTCCCTACTCTTACATTGCCTTTGGGATTAGTAGAAACTACAGGAGAGGCTTCTGTCATACCATATCCTTCTACTATCTGTACACCTGTTATTTTTTCCCATTCTTCTGCCACCTTGGATTGCAATGCCGTTCCTCCCGCACTTACAGTAATCAGATGTGATAAGTCCGCAGAAGCCAATGATGGATCATTATTTAGTGCATTGTACAATGTATTTACGCCTGACATTGAAGTCACCTCATATTTTCCAAACTGCTTTGTAATAGAACTTAGATCTCTTGGATTTGGAATTAAGATACTCAATCCTCCTTTAGACATTCCCGCTAATAGGTTACACAAGAATGCATATATATGATATAGAGGAAGTGGGCAAATGGTTATCAATTGTTTCTCATAGTCCTTAAAATATGGATCCGTAAAAGCTTCTAATTGCATTAAATTAGCAACAAGGTTCTTATTAGTTAACATTGCGCCTTTACTTAGACCAGTTGTTCCTCCTGTATACTGGTGCACGATTACTCGCTCCGGAAGGTTATCAAACTCTGGTAATTTAAACTTCTTCCCTTGCGAAAGCGCTTCTTTGAAGCCTACGGCATTGGGTAATTCATATTTTGGAATAGCTCCTTTTACTTTGAGTGCCATGTCAACCATCTTGCCTTTGATCGTGCCGAGCATTTCTCCTATAGAGGTAGTAATGATGGTAGTTATTTCTGTCTTAGGAAGGACCTTCTCGAGATTAGAAGCAAAGTTTTCAGCGATTACAATGGCCTTGACTCCACTATCTGTGAATTGATGCTCCATCTCTCTCGGAGTATAGAGTGGATTGGTATTTACTATGGTAAGGCCTGCCTTAAGACAACCGAATAAAGCGATTGGATACTGGAGAAGATTAGGCATCATCAATGCTACTCTATCTCCGGGTTGTAATCCTCGACTATGCAAATAGGCACCAAAGTGGTCTGACAATTTATGTGCTTCTTTATAAGTCATCTCCTTCCCCATACATGCAAATGCAGTCTGCTTCGCATATTCTTTCGTTTTCTCTTCTATAAAGTCCACTATTGATGAATAACAAGTTTCATCGATATTGACGGGTACGCCAGAAGGATAGTGTTTTAGCCAAGGTCTCTCTATATTCATTGTCTTCTCATTTTACTCAAATATACTATCTCCAGTAGAATGTTGTCTTCTCAATTTAATTGAACCCTTTCTAAAGCTGAAATTATAATAGTCCTTCAATCTTAAAAGAGCTCTTTTATACCATATGTCCCAAGACCTTAAAGTAATTCCGCAGTTAAAACTTCTTCCCACAATCCTTTTACCTGAAGATCTCCAAATCCATAAATGGGCAACCTTCTACTGAATTTTCTAAAGACTTTACTAAATTCTACAGTCTTTAGTTCACGAGCGATTGCGACAAGTGTCTTTTTGGGTAAACCTATAGAATCTCCTATTTCTTGCCTTTGAAAATGCGCAGTAATTGCAGGCAGCACAAATGAGAAATTCTCGGAAAGAGACTCACCTACCTTTTTCATAACAATACTATCGCTATTAGAATAGGCACGCCACAAAGCATCAAATTGAGAGAGGTCTTTCTTCGTGATCTCTTTTTTCTTTTGTAAAGCCTCTATTAACCCAGCGTGATCAAGTCCGGCAAAACCATATGTAAGGGAAGTATTTGGTAGGACGAGAAATACGCTATTCTGTACCTCACAATGCATCAAAAGACGAATCATAAACCACATATTGGCCTGACAGAATAAGTCTTCTTCAAACCACAAATATATTTCTACCTGAGGGCTAATGGTCCCCAAAACGTCAAAAGGAGCAACCATTTTGGAATAGTACTCCTCAAAGCTTGCATTGTAAGTGTTATGAAGCTTGAATTCAACTAACAAATGCAACAGCTTGCTGTTGTCATAAGAATAGGAGCAGCCTACTTGCTTTTGGCCATGGCCAAAAGCAAGTAGGCTGCTCGGCG
>JBLIDB010000264.1:0-6457 GCA_047634015.1 Saprospiraceae bacterium | reverse complement strand
TATTATGACTTTCTGGAGTGGACTCAGTTTTTATGATTTTCTGGTGGAGGAGTGCAAATTAAATCAGAAGGTCGCTTTGATGGGCGTAAGTAGGGGAGGGTTGTTCGTTTACAATTGGGCGAAGAAAAATCCAGATAAGGTAGCTTGTATTTATGCTGAAGCTCCGGTTTGTGATTTCAAAAGTTGGCCTTCTGAATTTGGAAAAAGCGAAGGTAGCCCTGCCGATTGGGAACGGCTAAAAGAAGAGTATGGATTCATTAGTGACGATGACGCCAAACAGTTCGCTGACAATCCAATGGATGGCCTGGAAGTTCTTGCAGAAAACAAAGTACCTATACTACATATGATAGGACTTAATGATAAAATTGTTCCTCCGGATGAAAATACAATTCCACTAATCAATAAGTTTATAAGCATCGGTGGTATTGCAACAGTAGTGCCGTGTACCAAGATAGGGCAGAAATTAAAAGACCATCATTTTATATCTAAACCCTCTAGATTGGTTGCTGATTTTATAAAATACAACACTAGGTAAGGCCGTCATTTGATTTTCATCAATTGAGAAAAGGAATGCAGAATTCTCAGATCGAATTTGAAAAAGACAAAAGGGGAAGGGCAGCCTTCACTTGCCATGGTATTATATACTCTGGCCACAATGAATTGTCAAAGGACAAACATTTATTAGAAATGCGGGTAACCGAAGAGAAAGAAGAAAGAAGTAAAGGTAAAGCCTGTAGAATAAGATATTTCTATATCAATAGGAACTTATAGATTACATGGGACAGAGAACACTGTATTTTGTAATTATAACTATTGCTCCCTAATTGTGTTCGCTGGACAAAACGAAGAAAATTCTATTATAATTTTCCTTTAGGGTGGTCATTCAAAGATGGACGGCTGTGGATACAATACTTATTAGATCGGCTCTTTCAAAAGGAGAATACAAAGTTGCGTGAATTGATAATGCGCTACTTTGCAATTCAAAACTTCAAAAATTCCTTCTCAATAAGTTCGTATAGGACGAACTTTACCTATACTGTTTTTGAGATAAAAGTTTTCTGTAAGACTTCCAATATGAAACCAGAACAAATAGGCCGAATCTGAGCCTCCCTCCAAACTAGTCCAATAAAAACCTTCAGTTGCAAGGAGCGTATCTGCTCCATCATTCAGGGCTTTGTTCACATGAAACCGATTATGCCATCATAGTGATAATTCGTCCACAGAAGGTAAATACCATCCACCTGTTGGGAAGTTAGTTGTAATCCAATCCTTGGCGGGGCTATTAATCATACTGTTCATGTTATACATACCATCCCAGGTGCGATTGGCATTGGTGACTCTGAAACTGTCCGTAGTACTTTGGCATATGCTGTCTATTTCTGTCTTGGAGACAATGAGTCCATGTTCTTGTCCTTTACTTCCTCTGTATATGTAGAATACGATACCACCCAGGGTATCCTTACCCAGGTACTAGGGACTCCCGATGCCGTAGGTGATTTCTTTGGTCGTGGTATTATAAACCAATGGAGGCGCAGCTGTGCTGGATTCCTGTCTGATGGGGTTGACATAAAATCCTGCATTTGTTGGGTTATGGGCGATACCGGATGCGTTAATTGCGATGCTATTGGCTGCCTGATTGCTTTCTCCTGCCTCATTCCCCACAGCACTGCATTATCACCTTGGGTTGTATTTCCTGCTTCGAACCCTACTGCAACGGTATTTCCTTTTGTACTGGTCTCACCAGCTTTATATCCCAGAAATACGTTATGGAAACTACTTAGATTGTTCTTTCCTGCATCAACTCCATACAAGGTATTACTGATGCCTGTTCTGGTGGTATCTAATCCCCCTTCCAGATTATTATTCATATATAGACTCATAATACCTCCTATTCTTCTGCCATTGGTTATTGTTATAAAAGTAAAAGGCATGCTCTGAAGAGTCATAGACCATTAAGCCATCAGCCGGATTTATGATTGCCGCTATATGTTACCCATACGCGGTACGAGAATCCCTTTGTCCTGACTATCAAATTGGATATGGGCACTCGGTTTTTGGGCTTGTAAGGAAGCTGTCATCATGAGCAAGAGCCCCATTAGTATCGTTATTCTCATCGTAGGCATTTGGAATGAAAACCATATTATAAGAAGAAATAAAGAATACTACAGTTTGTGAAATGGGTGATTCTTTTCAGAATATGCAGAGTTAACTCTAAGAACATATTAAGTAGGTTATAATTGGATGTTACACGCGGTTATCTCTGATATCAGAGATCAATCCAGTCAAACAAATATTCTTTCTTGTATTCAATTTCAAAAGCATCCAATAATTTCAAATATTCCTCTTTGAAATTTGTTTTTCTGTGGTGAGATTCTTGATTCAAGATATACTTGACTACTCTTTCTACTTGACTTTTGGAATATGAGAATGCCCCAAATCCTTCTTGCCAGTTGAACAGTCCTTTAACCCAATTGTTATCGGAAATATATTTTGATGATCCGGCTTTTATATCACGGACCAAATCAGAAATTGTAATATTGGGTTTTAGTCCAATAAGAATATGAATGTGGTCTGGCATAGCGTAAATCGCAAGCAATTTTTGATTTCTCTTTGTTATGATTCCAGTTATGTATTTATGGAGATCCTCTTTCTTTTCATTGGGAATGAGATTTTGCCTACCTCTTACTGTGAAGACGATCTGGATATAGATTTGGGTGTATGTGTTCGCCATAACTTTTGATAAATCAAATCGATACTTTAAATCAAATTTTTCTTAAAAATTCATTGTTTACTAATAGGTCGCTCCTCTGGAGCTAAAATCTCATTATATTTTGAATAGGCTATTGATGGATTGCTCCTCTGGAGCTTTCATGTCGTAGGTATTTTAAATTGTTTATAGTTAAGCAGCTCCGTTGAAGCGAAGTCGTTATTAGCTCCGGTGGAGCGATACTGTCAATAGACCTTTATTAATTTCATTTATTGAGTTCCATCGGAACGCCCTTATAGTCCGAACTATAATAGTAAACACCCTTTCTAAAGGACTAAGCTGCTTACCTAATGAGAATGCCTCAATTCAGCCTCATTCAAGTTTTTATAATCTTCGATCCCTTTGAAATGTGCGCCTTCTCCAAGTTGTGTGACTCTGTTTCTAAACATTTCTACATACATAGAATTATGTTTTAATTGTGGGAGGGGAGTGTTCGCTTTCCGATCATTCCATTCATCTTCTGGAACAAGTGCATTGACTGTTCTTGCGTTTAGATCAATTCGGATGCGATCGCCATTGTGAAGGTAGAGCAATCCTCCGCCTACAGCTGCTTCAGGAGAAGCGTTGAGTATCGAGGGACTTGCAGATGTTCCACTTTGTCGGCCATCGCCTATACAAGGTAATTCTGAGATTCCTTCTTGAATTAGATGATCAGGAGGTTGCATATTGACTACTTCAGCACTTCCAGGGTAACCAACAGAACCGCAGCCACGCATGATCAAAATTGAATTTTCAGTAACGCCTAAACCTGGATTATTGATATTACTATGATAATCTTCAGGTCCGTCGAACACCACAGCACTTCCTTCTAATATTCCATCTTTAATGTGCTTTTCTCGAAATTCTGGGCCGATTACAGAGACCTTCATTATGGCATTATCGAAGAGATTGCCACTCAGTACTGCGAAACCAGCTTTTTCCATCATGGGCTTTTCAATTGGAAAAATCACATCTTCATTTTTGGATTTTGTATCACGGCAATTTTCACCCATTGATCTATTGTTAACCGTAAGTGCATTTTCTTTAATAAGCTTTCTTTTCATGAGCTCATGGATGACGGAAGGCACACCACCAGCGTAGTAGAAATTTTCTCCCAGATATTCTCCAGCGGGCATGCAATTAACAAGCAGAGGCACATCATGGCCATACGTTTGCCAATCATTGATGTCCATCTTAACACCCATGTGTTTTGCAATTGCAAGGATATGAGGAGGGCAATTACTGGACCCACCGATAGCCGAAGCCACAACGATGGCATTTATGAAAGCCTCTTTTGTTAGGATATCTGATGGCTTAAGATCTTCATAAGCCATTTCTACAATTCGCTTTCCTGTGTCATATGCCATACGCGTTCTGTCTGCAAGAACTGCAGGAATAGCAGCACACCCAGGAAGCGACATGCCAAGCGCTTCTGCTAGTGAATTCATTGATAACGCAGTACCCATCGTATTACAATGCCCTGGACTTGGAGCAGAACTCAATGTCCGATCCATAAACTCTTCACGGCCTATAGCTCCCTTCGCATAATCATGGCGACATTGCCAGATGATCGTTCCAGAACCAGCAAGCTCTTTTCCGCCATTGAGATGACCATTAAGCATTGGTCCGCCAGATAACACAATTGCAGGGATATTGACACTTGCGGCCGCCATCAGACAGGCGGGTGTTGTTTTATCACATCCAGTAGTGAGAATTACAGCATCAATAGGATAGCATCGCAGTGTTTCTGTGAGTGACAAAGCGGCGAGATTTCGATGCAAAGCTGCCGTCGGTCGTGCCCCTGTTTCCTGAATCGGGAAAGCAGGAAATTCCATAGGAATTCCACCTGCTGCGATAATACCATCTCGCATTCTACTAAGTAAGATAGTGCTATGATGACGATTGCAAGGAGAGAGATCACTTCCCGTCTGTGCAATTCCTATAATCGGTTTACCTCCTTGGAGCTCTTCAGGTGTTAGGCCGTAGTTACCATAGCGTTCTGTATAAAGTGCAGCAAGATCAACATTGTCATTATTAAACCAGCCCTGGCTACGAAAATTAATTTTACCTTTCTTAGAATCTTCTTTGCTCATAATTCTTCCTTAATTTCTTTCTGATCCTTGCGGACAAGATGTTATATCCACTCAAGTTAGTGCTGAAATGAATAAATAGAAACTTATATGTAGTTTTTATATCAGAACCATGCTGTGTTTATACATCCATATTGTTTCCAGAATAAACATCTTTAGTTGCATCGGAACTTCAAAAGGTTTAATAGTCAAAGACTATATTGTGAATAGATTTAAAAATTTAAAATATAGATAATGAAGGAGTGAACCTACTCATTGTAATTTTTTCTTCAGAACCTTAATCTATATTTTGCTAAATGAAAAAGAACCTCAAGTAATTATCAAACCAATTGTCCTTGAATTAGAGGCCCCCTTTTACTCCTCATAGGGATTGCTCTTGGATGAACACGGAGACATAGATCCTGACATTAGGAAACTTTCCATTTAAAGGCATAATATTCACATGGGCCTTTTCCTATATTTCGGATGCCATGAGGTACTTCGGATCTTAGAAAAATAAGTGAGCCTGGTCCCACTTGATGCGGAACTCCATCGATTAATTCTTCAACCTCTCCAAAGCGCACTAAAATAATCTCTTCTTCGATATGAGTATGAGGATCATGACTTTTTTCACCTTCATTCAGCGTGGTCACATGCATTTCAAATTCTTGTAAAAGATGCGTAGGTTGGCGGATGATATTTCTTCGCCCTCCTTTCTCAGTTTTTTGAAATGCTACCTCCTTCCAATGTTGAACAATTGGTATTGTCTTTGGAATAGTAGAATTCATATCTTCTTCTAACTTCCACGAGATGAGATAGTATTCTGCTACTTCTTCATTAGGGTTTTTAATACTGTAGTTACTTCCTGGAAAATCTATAAGAACACTGCCTTCTTCGAGAATTTCTGTGGTTTCTGTTGTCAAGTATTCTATAATTCCACTTTTTACGATAAGTAATTGTTCATGCCCTGGTGGAATCTGTTCCCATTTTAAGCTCTGATGACTATTTACGCTGTGCGCTTCTGCTTGTGCATACTTGAATTTTGAAGATTGCCCACTATATATTGCGCGGGTTTCACCATAGGCTGTAGTTGCTACTTTGAGTTCTTTCCAATCATGTGCCTTGGATTCAATTACTTGATGCTGTCTGATAGGTTGAACGGAACAACACAAAATTAAGGGTAATAATAGGAGATACTTCATTTAGTGAATGTAATTCAAGAAGACCGCTAATCCAAATCAAAAATAATTTTGTTAAAAGCCTTGGTGCATATTTACTTGATTTGTAATATTAAAGGCTTTATGGATGTATTTCTAATTAACGCTATAGAGGAAAAAGGATTTTTGTTTGAAAATAATATTTCAATAGTAAGACGATCTAACATCTATTGCCTCTAATTGAGCCATAATGAATTTCTTAAATTCCAAAGCTTACTCACCTCTTAGTGGAAGGGGCCAATGACTAAAAAGTGTTCGTATTAGTTCTTAGAGATCTGTGAGTAAGAATCGTACTCAATCTCTCTATCACTTTCTTAAATTATGTTACTATTTCACACCTGTCCTAAATAAAATTTAGGGTATAGAAAGGTATGCTAAATGTGGGTATTTAGCTTAGAAAAAGGCTTGAAATATAAATAGACCCT
>JBLIDB010000263.1:0-6459 GCA_047634015.1 Saprospiraceae bacterium | reverse complement strand
AGGCGTATCAAAACCAACAATAAAAAGACAATGTTATGGCTCATATGTATTCTTGCTTTCTTTTTATCTGCCACCCTTGACAATCTTGCCTCTACCATAGTTCTTGTAAGTCTATTGAGAAGATTAGTACCGGATAAGACGGAGAGACTCTGGTTTGTATCGCTTGCCGTTATTGCTGCCAATGCTGGAGGTGCTTGGTCGCCGATAGGAGATGTCACAACTACGATGTTATGGATCGGACAGAAGGTAAGTACGATCGGATTAATAACCCATTTGGTAATTCCAGCTATGGTTTGCTTAGTCGTACCTACATTTATAGCGAGCTTTCTAAAGCCATTTCAAGGAAATATTACGTTGAGTTCAAATAGTGAATTCTCAAAAGAAACGAAGAATAACGTATTAAGTAGTCAGACAATGCTTGCAGTAGGATTACTTGGATTGATTTCTGTTCCGATCTTTAAGTCTATCACCCATATGCCACCATATATCGGTATGATGTTAGCGCTTGGTATCGTATGGCTCGTATCAGAGTATATTCATCCTGAGGAAGATTTTGATGAGGAGCGCAAGCATCTATATAGTGCTCATACGGCACTTTCCAGAATCGAGATGAGTAGTATACTTTTCTTTTTAGGAATATTAATGGCTGTATCGTCATTGGAATCTTTGGGAGTTTTGCAGAATCTTGCAGAAGCCTTAGATCGATCCATTCCTTCTCAGGAAATAGTCGTAATTCTTTTGGGAATCTTCTCTGCGATTATAGATAACGTTCCATTGGTTGCGGCTTCTATGGGTATGTATGATTTCGCAATGGATGATTCTATGTGGCACTTTATTGCTTACTCTGCAGGAACGGGAGGAAGTATGTTGATTATCGGATCCGCCGCAGGCGTTGCTGCGATGGGAATGGAGAGAATAGATTTTATCTGGTATTTGAAAAAAATAAGTTGGTTGGCATTCCTTGGATTTATAAGTGGTGCAGCAGTATTTTTACTACTTCAAGGTGTTTTTTAAAAAGCAGAAAAGTTGAAGGTTGACATCTTGTTTGGTTTTTGACGCACGTTATATATTCTTTTGACCTAATTGACCTAATTGAAATGATAAAAAAGATTAGATATACCTTGATTACGCTATTGGCGATCTTAATTATAATTCAGTTTTTTCCTGCAAGTAAAGTAAATACTGAAATTAATCAAGCGAAAGACTTTATTAGACTTACAAGTCCAGATGCAGAGATTACAGCCATTCTCAAGAGTGCATGCTACGACTGTCATTCACTTACTACGGAATACCCTTGGTATGCCAGAATCCAGCCCGTAGGTTGGTGGCTTAAGGGACATGTAAAAGGGGGCAGAAAACATTTGAATTTTAGCACTTGGGGAGATTATAATCCTAAGAAACGAGCTCATAAATTAGAGGAATGTATAGAGGTATTGGAAGAGGGTAGAATGCCCCTCAAGAGTTATACCTGGACTCATGATGATGCCAAGCTGAGCAGTGATCAAGTGGAGAAGCTGGCATCTTGGTTTAAGACGATCTAAGACGATATGGCGCATTGCCTGATTCAGGTTTTTTATAATTTCTAAATTTATAAAGATGCAGAACTTGCTTTTCACTATACTTTTGTGGATATCGGCCATTGCATTCGCAAGTGGTCAAAAAATACAAATTCAGTTTCCAGTGCAAATCGATGAAGAACAGATCGATGGTAGATTGATTCTATTGCTTGCGACTAATAATGATAGCGAACCCAGATTCCAATTAAGAGACGGAGCCAATACTTGCCAAGGTCTTGGAATGGATGTAGAGAATTGGAAAAAGGGAGAAAGTCTACCCTATGATATAGAGTCATTTGGTTATCCTTTGCAATCTATGGCAGAGGTGCCAGATGGAGACTATTATGTTCAAGTACTATTTCATCAATATGAAACCTTCGATAGAGCAGATGGCCATACCGTTAAGATGCCTATGGATCGCGGAGAAGGGCAACAATGGAATCGTGCTCCGGGTAATACTTATTCCGCTGTACAAAAGCTTTCATGGTCTCAATCCGCCACTTGGAATTTAGAATTGACTGAGATGATTCCTAAGATTCCTGATCCTGAAGATTCTAAATATGTCAAACATATTAAGATGAGATCCGAATTATTAAGTGAATTTTGGGGGCGAGATATTTATTTAGGAGCACATGTGCTGCTTCCTGAAGGATGGGACGCACATCCAGAAGTGAGATATCCATTGGCCGTATTCCATGGACATTTCCCATCGGATTTTGGAGGGTGGCGGACTACACCTCCAGACACGAACATGAAGCCAACTTACTCAGATAGATTTGGAGTCGATGGTTATAATATTACCGTTCAGCAAGAGGCATATGATTTTTATAAACTGTGGACAGGGCCTGACTTTCCTCGAGTACTTGCGATCGAAATACAACATGCCAATCCTTTCTATGACGATTCATACGCTGTCAATTCAGAAAACCTTGGTCCTTACGGAGATGCGATCACTTATGAGCTGATTCCTTATATCGAAGAACAATTCCGAGGAATAGGAGAAGGTTGGGCGAGATTTACATATGGAGGATCTACAGGAGGCTGGGAAGCACTCGCAGTACAAGTGAAGTACCCTACGGAATACAATGGTTGTTATGCCGCATGCCCTGATCCTATTGACTTTAGGGCTTTCTGTCTGACCAATATTTATAAGGATGATAATGCTTATTACGTTGATGGGCCTTTTCGAAGAGATCTGGTCCCTGGACACCGAGATTACTTAGGGAATGTATCGAGCTATCTGCGGGATATGAATTATCGAGAACGTGTCCTAGGAACGAAGTCTCGATCAGGACAACAATGGGATATCTGGGAAGCAGTTTACAGCCCGGTAGGGACAGATGGATATCCACAAAGGATCTGGGATAAGATTACAGGTAGAATTAATAAGAAGGTGGCCGAATACTGGAAGGAAAATTTCGATCTCGCGTATATTCTAAAACGCGATTGGAATAAGTATGGAGACGATTGGCGTGGAAAAATCAAAATCTACTGTGGCGATATGGATAATTATTATCTTAATAATGCCGTCTATCTCGCTCAGGATATTTTGGAGTCTCTTGAATCTCCAACTTACGATGGAGAAGTGGATTATGGAGATCGCGCGGAACATTGTTGGAATGGAGATCACTCACAACCGAATTCAATTACTCGCTTAAGATACAATCGCATGTTTATCCCGCGATGGGCAGATGAAGTAAAAGAAAGAGCTCCTGAAGGCGTGGATCTTGTGAGTTGGAGGTATTGAAAATGGATGATAAGAATGCTTCCGAATGGCAGAAGATAAACCAAGACTTGCAAGACTAACAGCTATACTTACCCAATTACAATCAAAGCAATTAGTTACGGCGCGGGATATCGCCGAGAGACACCAAGTAAGTATTAGGACGATCTATATGGATATTAGGACGTTGGAGAAATCTGGAAGTCCTATATGTACAGAAGAAGGTAAGGGGTATACTATTTTAGAAGGGTACAATCTGCCTCCGATACTATTCACCGAAGATGGGGCAAACGCTCTAGTTACGGCGGAACAAATCATCTCAAGAAATAGAGATAAATCACTTGTTGGTCAATATGTAAGTGCTGTAGAGAAAATAAAAGCAGTCCTGAAATTTTCTCAAAAAGGGAAAACCGAATTACTCAGTGAGCGTCTTCAAATAAGAACCAATATTGAAAATTAGACGACAAGCAATTATCTGATAGAACTTCAAAAAGCAATAACGAATAACATTTGGTGAATGTTGATTATATATCACTACAAGACAAACGCAGCACTAGAAAAATTGAACTATTCGCATTAATACATACTCAGGATAATTGGGTCTTAATAGCGTACTGTAGATTAAGAAATGACTTTAGGCTTTTAGATTAGATTGCATTCAGCAATTGACAATTCATTCTGATGCTTTTAATCCGCATAAAATGACGCTTCAAGAGTATTTTAAAATGGCAAGAGAGAAATGGGAAAGCACCCCTGACATGCCCTTGACATAAGCGGTATCTACTTTTGTATCGAATCAAATATAAAATGACAATGCAAAAAGTAAAAATCGAACCATTTAAAGTGATTGGCATCGCTATAAGAACAAGTAATAATGAGGGCCAAGCCGCTCAAGATATAGGTGGGTTATGGAGCCGATTTATGTCAGAGGACATTGTAAATATGATTCCTGCCAAGAAAGATAACGATGTTTTATCTATTTACACGAACTACGAAGGGGATCACAATGAACCTTACGATACTATTTTAGGATGCAGGGTTGATTCTTTAGAGAATATCCCTGCTGGATTGGTGGGTCAATCATTTGATGGAGGAACGTACAAAAAGTTTGTCTCTAAAGGAGACCTGACCAAAGGGGTTATTTATACTTGAGTCCACTCCAGAAAGTCATAATATCGGGAAACGGCCCTTTTGGCGATATTTCCATTATTCTCAACTCCCTGATGCTCAGGCATCACCGAGGTTCGAAAAATAAAAATATCATCCAAAATCTTCCATTTTCTGATGATCCTCACTTTCCGGAGTGGACTCATAATTCATGGTTGGAAATATGGCAGCAAGATTTAAATAGAGTTTATTCCGCGGACTTTGAAATTTATGGGGAGAAAGCTCAAAATCCCCAAGATGTCGAAGTAGAGATATTAGTTGCTATTAATGAGTAAATATATTTTAGAATCCAATAGAAGAAGTCTGTAGATCTAAAGACTTCTTCTATTGGATAGAATTGGACTAAGCGGAAGTTGAAGGGCAGTATGGACACTCACCAGGGGATTAAATGTCTAATAAAAACAGGAATTCTAAAATGTGATTCTAATAAGTCCAACAAGGCTACTATACCCCTTTGCGCGACAGCACCCAAGAATTCAGCATTCCAAATTAATGAAGTAGTCAAGAGAAGATTTGTGTAAGTTTACTAAAGTAGATTTTGATCTTATCAAAATAAATGATCAATAAAATTCAACAATGGGAATATTTTGGGAATTACTTCAGCAGGATGAATTGGAAAAGCAACAAGTACAAACTGATAGCCTGGAAGAAAGAGTGTTGCAGTTGGAAAGTACTTCTTAGGAAAACCTTGTTGGCATTAGAGAAACATATCCGAATAGATATTGATGGAGATGGCCAGATGAGGTAGCAATACGAATAGTAAATTGATATAAATTAAAAGTAGATCGGCAGAGAATAGTATGGAATCAACATATGAGGTTTTCACTAATTATATGGCAAATAATTAGAGCATTTTGCTTTTCATTTTCCGGATACGATTTAAGAATCGTGTAGTTAGTAAGAACGCGGAAAAAGTGAGACCAATCACAAGTCCCATCCAAATGCCAGAGGGGCCTAAATCAAAATAATGAGCTGAAAGGTAGCTTATAGGAAGTCCTATTAGCCAATATGAAATGAAGGTAATGACAAATGGAACGGTAACATCTTGTAATCCTCGCAGTGCGCCAGCAGCCACAATTTGGATACCATCAGAAACTTGAAATAGTGCTGCCAAAATTAAAAGGGTAGCAGCAATCTCTATCACTTCTCTGTCCTCAACATAGATGAGTGGTAGATAATTTCGAAATAAAACAAATAGGATGGCTCCTAAAGCCATAAATATTATAATCTGAATAAGAGCGGATATTCCAGCATTCCGAATCCCGCGCACATCCTTTTTTCCCAATTTATTACCTACTCGGATTGTGGCAGCCATTCCCATTCCGGTGCATATGAGAAAGGTAATTGATGCCAGATTTATAGCTATTTGATGTGCCGCTTGTGACTTAGCACCAAGCGTTCCCATTATCATGGCCGCACCTGCGAAAGCCGAAACTTCAAAAAACATTTGCAGCCCTGATGGAATTCCTAACTTCAGAATTGTAATCGTTTTTCTCTTTGTGTATTCTAAATAATGGGCTGTCCGAATAGGCTCCCATAGATCTTTCCATTTCCTTAATAGGGAAATTATAAGAAAGATCATCACAATCCGTGATATTAGTGTGCCGAGAGCAGCACCAGGGACACCCATCTTTGGTGCTCCCCAATGCCCAAAAATTAACATGTAGTTCAGTATTATATTAAGTACGTTACCGATTATAATAGCGATCATGGCGGGTTTGGTTTCACTCATTCCATCTGCATAACATCGAAGCGTTTGAAAAATCATCAATGGGATCATTGTCCATGCGGAGATAGTGAGGTAAGGTTTTGCCAATTGAACAACCTCAGGGTCTTGACCAAGATGTGGTAGTAAGGGTATCGCTATAAATTCAACAAATAAGATGGAAAACAATGCGTATGTCATATTGACCACAAGGCTATGCTTGAAGAATTGGGAGATTTTACGGTCTTCTTGTGCTCCATTAGCAGCGGCTATTAATGGAGGAAGTGCAAAGGAGATCCCCATCCCTA
>JBLIDB010000262.1:0-6473 GCA_047634015.1 Saprospiraceae bacterium | reverse complement strand
GATGAAGAATTATATACTGTTATGCATGGCAGAGATGATCTTCTTCGATTATTCCCAGAATATTTTTCTCCATGGCATAGTGCCTTATTGCCTTCAGAAGAATTTTTGAAAATTACCGAAAATTCTAATTTTGGTTGGCCTTATTGTTTTTATGACCAATTAGAAGAAAGAAAAGTCTTGGCACCGGAATACGGAGGTGATGGAGAAATTATTGGTAGGTGTTCCCAATTTGATGATCCAATAATGGGCTTTCCTGGTCATTGGGCACCTAACGATTTATTATTTTATTCTGGAGACCAATTTCCTGAAAGATATAAAGGTGGCGCCTTCATTGCCTTTCATGGTTCAACCAATCGAGCACCTTATCCTCAGTCAGGTTATATTGTTGGCTTTATACCATTTGTTGATGGGAAACCGAACTGTCAGTTAGAAGTTTTTGCAGATGGTTTTGCGCGAGTTGACACAATAGTAGACGTTAATGATGCTGTTTTTAGACCCATGGGATTAGCGCAGGGGCCAGATGGATCATTATACATTGGTGATACTGAACATGGGGCGATATGGCGCGTTCAATTCCGGGGAGATAAAGACAATTTTGGTGATATTCAACTCGCTAAGATGGAAGATCGAAAAAATTTAATTCACCTTAGAACCCCACATAAAATAAATGACAATTTGCAAAAGGACTCAAAATTTCAAGGAGCGTTCACATACACTACATATTGCGCCACTTGTCATCAGTCTAATGGAAAGGGAGACTCTGGTAGATTTCCTCCTTTGAATAGAACGCCATGGGTAACAGGAGATAAGGAGCGACTAATTAATTTAGTTCTTAATGGACTTGAAGGTAGTATAAACGTCAAAGGAGAAATCTATAATAACACCATGCCTCAACATTCTTTTCTGAATGATGAAAAGGTTGCAGATGTATTGACATATATAAGAAAAAGTTTCGGGAATCGCGCAAGTGAAATCACAGAAGAAGAGGTCAGAAATATTAGAGCTAAAAGTAAAGACTTAGAAATGTAGAATATCAATTTATTTATCCCCTCTTATTTCAATCAAGTAATTTAACAACTATGAAGAGGTTGTATAAAAGCATATGGATAAAGATGAAAGGCATCACAAACCTAAACCCGTTTAGAAAAATACTCATACCTAACCTAAATACACTTATGAATCTTATTAAGGGTAACTTTTAGATTGTGAGATGAAGATCTTATTAAAAAACTTAGATTTGACTAAATGAAAAACACCAAAAAACTCATACAAGCATTAGGTCTAATTTTTCTGACTTCAATATTCATATCCTGTGGCGGAAATTCTGCGAAAAAAACAGCTTATCCTGCTAAACCATTAACCTATATAGTACCCTGGGCAGCTGGAGGAATGACAGATATGTCATCAAGGATGATGGCAGTCACACTTCAGAAGCACTTAGGACAATCTGTAAATGTGGTTAATAGGACAGGAGGAGGAGGAGTGGTCGGTCATCTTGCACTCTCCCAAGCAAAGCCAGATGGCTATACTATTGGAGCGGTAACAGGAGAGATTACTCAACTCCATCATATGGGCCTGACTGATCTTACATATTTAAAATACGCGCCTTTAGCCTTGATACTATATAATCCTGCTGCTATAACAGTAAGAATAGACGCGCCATGGAATACGGTTGATGAATTAATTGAAGCCATAAAAAAAGAGCCAGGAAATCTTCAGGCATCGGGAACTGCGAGAGGTGGAATCTGGGATATAGCCCGGTCAGGGTTTTTGAATGCTGTTGGTTTATCTAATAATGCTGTACCCTGGGTACCAAGTCAAGGAGCTTCACCCGCATTACAGGAATTGATCGCAGGAGGCGTGGATATTGTGACTGCCTCACTTGCGGAAGTCGACCCTCTTCGCAAAGCTGGTCAGGTAAAAACGTTAGCCGTAATGTCCGAGGAGAGACTTGCATACTTTCCAGATGTTCCGACATTGAAAGAACAAGGTATAGATTGGAGTATCGGAGGCTGGGTATCTTTATGCGCTCCTGCTGGATTGCCATTTGAAATAAAAGCCACCCTTGATTCTGCCATTTATAAGGCATCAATGGATGCGGACTTTATTAAAAACATGACCAAGGCTGGATCAAGTTTACACTACATGGCTGGTGAAGAGTTTTCTAATTTCCTAAAGACTCAAGATGAATCAAATGGTATTCTAATGAAACAAGCTGGTTTGACAAATTAAAATTCAATTAACATGTCAGAAAGCACGCTCAAAAAGACTCAGTCTACAAATTTGGTCTCATCAATATTGTTGATTTTACTATCCGTTCTTATTTGGTGGCAAAGTGATTCATTCCCCGGCCTTCAAGAAGGCTATCCTGGCCCTAATTTATTCCCGAGAATTATAGCTTTGGGATTAGGAGGAATAGGAATATTGCTATTTTATTCGGGTTACAAGACAACCTCTTTAAACTCTAACACTAAATCAAAATTAGGATCCAGAGAAATCTTAAGACCCGCTCTTGCGATTGCTATCGTCGCCTTTTTCCCAATTATAAGCCCCATTCTTGGATTTTCCTTGACTCTTTTAATTGTTACAATTTTAATGGGGTTTGTCTTCAATTTGCATTGGAGGAAGGCCTCTCTTACAGGATTAATAACTGTAGGGATTATATATTTTATTTTTTCTCAATTACTGAGTGTCTTAATATAATGGAATATTTTAGTTGGGAAGGAGTATTAGCATTGATTTTGGGTGGATTATATGGATGTATATTTGGTGCTATTCCAGGATTAACAGCAACACTTGCTGTTGCATTATTTATTCCAATTGCTTTTTTCCTTGATCCCATAATTGCACTTCCAGCTATTATCGCGATTTCTTCCGTAGCCATCTATGCTGGTGATGTAGGATCAAGTATCGCACGAATTCCTGGCACTCCTGCAAGTGCCGCCTATCTTGAAGAATTGTTTTCAATATCAAGAAAGAAAGGACCCCTTTATGGATTGGGCATTAGCGCTATGGGGTCTGCTATAGGTGGAATAATCGGTACGTTACTACTTATTTTTGGTGCGACAGCTATCGCATCCTTAGCTAAGCAATTTTCGAGTTTTGAATATTTCTGGGTAGCAATTTTAGGATTGACGGCAGGTGTGTTTGCATCTGGAGGTTCTTCCCTCAAGGCATTGGCATCTCTTCTGCTTGGAATATTATTCTCAACAGTAGGTATCGACCCTACTTTAGGGTTTCCAAGATTTCATTTTGATAATCCAAACTTACTTGGCGGACTGAATTATATCGTTGCCATGATCGGTCTTTTTGGATTTGCCGAAGTAATAGAACATTTGTATGCAGGAAGAAAAAACGTTGAAGCGGTAAATACTCCAAAAGGCAGTGCGGTTCAGCAGTTCTATATAGCTCCACTCCTATTTATAATAAAGGAAAAATGGATTGTTGTTAGGTCATCCTTTGCAGGTATTGTGGTCGGTCTACTTCCTGGCGCTGGGGCAGATATAGGATCTTGGGTGGCAACCAGCATTCAAAAAATGAATACCAAAGTTGGAGATAAAAAAGCGGAAGATAAAGCTGTGTTGGCAGGAACATGTAGCAATAATGCTGCGGTGGCCAGTGCATGGATACCAGCCCTATCATTGGGATTACCTGGGGATACGATTACGGCAATAGTACTCGGCGTCTTTATGATGAAAGGCATTACTCCGGGCCCATTATTATTTGAGCAAGAACCCGCACTTTTATGGTCCCTTTATATCACATTTATATTAGCTAATATTGTTCTTTTACCAGTCTTCGGATTTCTAACAGCGCGAATTGCAGCTACTCTTATAAAAGTGCCATTCTCAATATTACTAACGGCAATTTCCGCTATATGTATCGTAGGTGCATATGCCATTAACAATAGTCTGTTTGATGTATGGGTCATGCTTACTATGGGCGTAATTGCCTTTGTCTTACGTCGTGGAGACTTTCCTTTAGCGCAAGTAGTATTAGGTATGGTTTTAGGTCCCATCCTGGAACAAAATTTTATGGTAAGTGCGATTAAGTCCCGATGGGATATGGCTAGTTTTTTTGAAAGACCCGTAGCATTGATTTTGACGGGATTGACATTAGCAATTATTTTCGTTGGAATTAGATTAAAACGAAATTGGCAATAGTTTCACCTACTCGTAGCATAAAATCCAAAGCCATGTAAAGCGAGGGTTAGCAGGACTGAGATTTTAGTCTTCTACTTCTACAATCATTTCTATTTCAACCGCAATATTCCCGGGTAACGCTGCCATTCCTACCGCTGCTCTGGCATGTTTACCTCTATCTCCAAAGACCGCAACCATAAGGTCTGAATAGCCATTTACTACTTTAGGCTGATCTGCAAAATCTGGTGTAGAATTAACCATTCCGAGTACTTTAACTATTCGTTTCACTTTTTGTAAATTCCCTAATTCTGCTTTTAAAACTGAAAGCTGGTTGATTCCAGTTATTTTTGCGGCCTCGTACCCTTGTTCTATGGATAAATTTTCACCAAGCCTTCCTGTGATATTCGTGCCATCAGACTTCAAAGGTCCTTTGCCAGAAAGAAAAATTAGATTTCCCGTTCGAACAGCATTTACATAATTGGCAACAGGTGGAGAAGGTGTACTAAGCTCTATTCCCAGCTCTAATAATTTTGCTTCTGGGTTATAATCCCCAATTTGAGCCATCACAACTTTCTGAGATTGGTCCCGTGCACTGGGTGTACATGAAATGACACTAATTAGAAAAATGATGATAACACCTATTGTAGTAATTGGTTTTGTCATTGGAGTAAATTTTAAATTAATATTATGCTGTAAGAATTTCTTTTATTCTTCTTGCCACGATTCGTTCTTCTCCTTCATTCATCATCCAGGTAGTGATCCCAACAGATTTATCATTACCCACCGTCTGAATAGATGGATGTCCGAGCTCCAATTTTTCTCTGATTTTAGTTTCACCAAGAATTTCTTCATCTAAATGGACTCTTAGAGAAGGTACATGATTCGCAATTTCTGGTACATGTTTTTCACACTTGACGCCATCAATATCTGCAATAGTCTCTATAATATGATCAATCTGCTGATCCCACATATCCCAGTCTTTTTGATGGTCTCGATTAACATAAGATTCAAGAGCTATGTACATTCCCAGAGTTTCTTCCTTATTGACTTTCATTCCTCGTCCAACAGTATCTCCCCTCGGTGCAGCACTTACCCTTGCCGCTTCTATAAGGTCTCTTCTTCCCAACAATAGCCCTGCACTTTGAGGCCCACGAATTCCCTTTCCTCCTGAAAAACAAACCAGGTCGAAACCCATATCAGTGTACTTCCATAAATTTTCTACTGGAGGCACATCCGCGGCGCAATCAATCATAGTCGGCACTCCATGTCTCTTCCCTGTTTGGATAAACTGTTCATATTTAATCTCGCCATCAGGATTCGCATAATTTAAAAACCACAACATAGCAGTGTTTTCATTAATTGCGGATTCCATTTCTTCCGCAGTTTCTACTATAATTAATGTAGCTCCAGCATTTCTAATCGCATGTGAATATCCTATGTGATGACTCTTTTGCAATATCACCTCATGCTTCATACCCGTCGTATCGTTAGGCAGAAGAGAAGCCTTTTTAGGATCCATTCCTGTCATAACACCGGCAGTACCCAACGTTATTGCAGAGAAAGCTCCAGATGTAATTGTAGCATATTCACAATGCAATAATTCTGCAATTCTTTCGCCTACGGCATCTTGGAGTTCATCAATATTCGCATAATGATTGGAAGCATAGTTGA
Source organism: Saprospiraceae bacterium (assembly GCA_047634015.1). Classification (GTDB taxonomy): domain Bacteria; phylum Bacteroidota; class Bacteroidia; order Chitinophagales; family Saprospiraceae; genus JAJRXG01. The sequence goes on along the minus strand of JBLIDB010000262.1, from coordinate 660 downwards.
TGGCATCCATGACCTCAGGATTCATAAGGCAACCCGACATGGAAGTATATGTTCCTGCTGCATTGATAAAAGAACGAACTCCTAATTCGCTAAAATAATCTCTTCTCCTTGAGGAGGATGTAGACTCAAATGTTTCTGATAATATAGAACCACCCACTAACCCGTTTAGCAATGGGAAAGATGAAATTGTCTTAAGAAGATCTCGTCTTTTAGTCATGACTTTGAAATTTAAAGGGCATCTAATACGAATGCCCCATTATATTAATTATAGTATAGCAATGCAGTCCATTTCTACTAAAGAATCCCCTGGCACTCCGCCATATGTAGCAACAGTTGTTCTTACTGGTGGCGCTGTTCCAAAACGTCCTCTGAAGACTTCATTCATTTTGCTATAATCCGCAAGGTCTGCTAAGTAGACATTCACTTTTAAAACTTTTTCCATCGATGAACCTGCTTTCTTCAATTCTTTTTCTAATTCCTTTAACACATGATCGGTGTGGTCTTTTATATCTCCATCAAAATGAGCACCTTTTCCTGCTATATAAACTGTATTTCCATGAATCGTATGCCCGGAGAAAAGTGGAATATTCTGATCCAATTTTATACTACCGACTTTCTTCTTGTCACTTATAGAAACATTAGTTTCAGCTGCAACTTTCG
>JBLIDB010000261.1:0-6475 GCA_047634015.1 Saprospiraceae bacterium | reverse complement strand
TCCAAAATCTTCCATTTTCTGATGATCCTCACTTTCCGGAGTGGACTCAATGTTAAAAATTTAAAAATTAAAAACAACTCTCGTAAATATTATAAATATGTATAACGATGTAGCCTTACCAAGAGAGGCATATAACACAGAAGAGCACGACCTAGTAAAAGAAGCAGTCCAGCAATATATCGCCAAAGAAGTAATTCCTCATAGAGAGCGATGGGAAGAACAGGGCTGGTGTGATGATAGCGCTTGGACAAGCGCTGGTGAATTAGGACTATTAAATCTGAGTCTTTCTGAAGAGTACGGAGGAGGAGGCTTTGATTTCTCATTTAGCGCATTGCTCATTGAAGAGGCAGCTCGCATGGGACTCGTGGCGCCAGCCATATCCATGCACTCTGATATTGTAGCTGTATATATTCAGGAATATGGCAGTGAGGTGCTTAAGCAAAAGTACCTACCAGCAATGGCTGCAGGAACTCAGATAGGATCACTTGCGATGACTGAGCCAAGTACAGGTAGTGATGTCCAAGCGATAAAATCAAATGCTGTAAACAAAGGTGATTATTGGTTACTGAATGGTTCGAAGACTTTTATAACAATTGGATATACTTCTCACTTTACAATCGTAGCATGTAAGACTCGTCCTGGAACAAATCAAGAAGGATTAAGTCTCCTAATCGTTGATGCCAACTTAGAAGGATTCACTAAGGGAAAGCCTTTCAAAAAATTGGGCCTCAAAGAGAGTGATACTTGCGAACTATTCTTTGAAGATGTCAAAGTTCCTAAGGATCATATCATTGGAGAAGAAGGCATGGGATTCATCTATATGATGCAAGAATTGCCCAGAGAACGATTGACAATTGCTATACAATCTATAGGGGCAGCGCATGGTGCTTTAGATGAAACGATTCAATATGTTACCGAACGGACGGCATTCAAATCTCCTATCGCAGGATTTCAAAATACGCAATTCAAATTAGCGGAATTAGCTACACAGATTCAAGTATATCAAGCCTATGTAGATAAGTGTATCAGGATGCTTTCTGAACATAAGCTTACAGCAGAAGCGGCTTCTATGGCAAAATTAGGAGCTACGGAATTGGAAGCAAAGGTTATGGATGAGTGTCTACAACTGTATGGTGGATATGGATTCATCTGGGAATATCCGATCGCAAGAAGATATGCGAATGCCCGCGTCTCAAGAATATATGGCGGTACAAATGAAATCATGAAGCTTATGATTTCAAGAAAATTATTAAAACAATTTACCATTGCTACCAAGGACAAAAGAAAGAAGGCAATGGCTAAGTAACGGTGCAATAATAACTTAACAATTTGGACGACTTTTTTTTACTTTAATTCAGTCAAAGTATCAATAATTATCCTTCATTAAAGCAACAACTAAGACCAAAATAAACTCGTCGAAATCACCAATTTGTTAACTCACAGTTACTTAATACAATTAGAACATCACTTATGTCGGATTTAAATATTATAAAGAAAGGTAGCTATTGTATTATAGAACTCAATAGAGGAAGGGCCAATCCTATTAATACTAATCTTATCATCGAGATCAGAAAAGTACTCAATAATATTCTAAATGATAAAGCGATTAGAGGCATCATCTGGAAGGGCAATACAGATGGGTTCTTCTCTGTAGGCTTAGACCTTAAAGAGCTATTCTACTATGATGAATCTCAAATTTCTAATTTTTGGAAGGAATGGGAAGAGATGTTAATAGAGCTTACTTCATTTCCTAAGCCGATGATTGCAGCCGTAAATGGATATAGTCCAGCTGGAGGCTGTGTACTTGCGGCGACGTGTGATTTTAGAGTGATGGCTGATGATCCAAAATATACAATTGGATTAAATGAGCTCGCCGTTGGTATCTCCGTTCCTGAGAATATATTTCTACTTTATAAATTCTGGTTGGGAGACAAAGATGCCTATCAGGCGCTCATGAAAGGGCAACTATTCAGTCCGCAGGATGCGTTATCAGTGGGACTCGTAGATGATATAAAGCCGATGTCTGAAGTACTGCCTTGTGCAGAAAAACATTTGAAACGTATGTTGCTTGCCACTGATGGAATGCTTTCGGCGTCTAAATTAAATATGCGCCGTGCTCTAATCGACGGAATTCAAAATGCCCCTATAATTCCCGAAGTATTGAAATTGAAAAGTTGGTTTGATCCATCTTCCCGAGCGATTATGGAAATGGTCGTACGGAGATTAGAAAAATAGAATTTATTTAAAAAGGATCGACATAAAGTCGATCCTTTTTAGTTCACTTGCTATATTCTTATCAACTTCTCCACGTCTATTTAGAAGCTCAGATTAGCCAATTAGTGACAAAGTTATATCCGATTCTCTTCCATGTCAAAAACATGAAAATATTTCGAAATACACATTTCAACAAAATATAAGAATCCTCATAAATATCTATGGTACAATTATAACCTTCCCCTTCACTTTCCGATCCATCATATCTTGCAGTGCCTGCGGAGCATCCGCTAATGAATATTCCTTATCGATATGTGGCTTGATCTTTCCTTCTTGGTATAATTGCATAAGCTCCATCATATTTTCTTGATGTGCTTGTGGTTCTCTCATTACATGGCTTCCCCAGAATACACCTACTACGGCAGCTCCTTTGAGGAGTAAAAGATTCAATGGAATCTTAGGAATACCACCAACAAAACCTACTACAAGATATCTTCCTTCCCAGGCAAGCGACCTTACTGCGGGCTCAGCATGTGCGCCACCTACAGCATCATAGATGACATCAGCACCTTTTTTTCCTGTAAGCTCTTTGACGCGCGCTTTAAGATCTTCTGTGGTATAGTTGATCGTTTCATCAGCACCATGCGCTTTGCACAATGCTAATTTTTCATCTGTTGAGGCACATGCAATCACACGTGCGCCCATATGTTTCCCAAGCTCTACTGCTGCAAGCCCTACCCCTCCAGAAGCTCCGAGAATAACAAGTGTTTCTCCAGCTTGGAGTTTAGCTCTTTGTTTTAATGCGTAGTACGAAGTACCGTAAGCCATCATAAAAGTTGACCCTACTTTGCTATTCATTCCTTGAGGCAGCGGAAACACTTCTCTTTGGTTTGCTACTACTTGATCAGCGTATCCTCCTGTTGGAACTACGCCAAATACTTGCATTCCTACTTTATAGTGTTTCACTTCAGGACCCACTTCTGTAATCACGCCTGCAATATCACTTCCAGGCGTAAATGGCAAGTCTGGCTTAAACTGATACAATCCTTGTATGATAAGCGTCTCAGGGAAATTCACACTGCATGCTTCTATCTTCACACGCACTTCTTTGACTCCTAACTCCTGATTCGGTAATTCTTGTAATTCAAGATCTTGAGGCCCTCCTAATGTAACACATCTTATTGCTTTCATACTTGTATTATTCTAATCTAAAGTGAAGACACTAAGTTACTACTTCATAAGACTTTGGGATAAGTAAGAATTGGCCCTTTAGAATTTGGGTTGATTAAGCTATTAATTAGGATTGGAGAAAGGGGGCACGAATTCATGCCGACAACTTCCTTAGTATGATATCTACTCGGCGATTATGCAATTTTCCTTGCCATTCTGTATTATCGTAATCAGGATCCATTTCGCCATGATCATATTTGATTATCGCTTCTCGATCTATCTCTAACAATTCCAAGTAGTAGATCACCTCCCCACTTCTCATTTCAGAGAGATATTGATTAAATGAGACGCTGCCTATATTATCAGTATGTCCATGGACTTCTATCTGATATATCTCAAGATTTTCCGTCTCTTGAATAAATGTATTCAACAATTCCTCTTGCTGAGGATCCACGTAATAACTTCCGCCACCAAAATATATACTTAATGTTTTGTCCTCAGGGCCCAATATCTGAGCCGTAAGTTCTATTGTCGAAAATAGAAAAAAGCTTAAAATTAGAAATATATGATTCCTGCCGAACATCCAGAGATAAGTTACAGCAATTAACTCAAGACTCCAAGCCCAAAATTAGAAATTTCCTTCCTATACAAATAGCCAATTACTTAGTAGCGATAATAGATATTAATCCTTTGGGCAATCTCTGGGCCCAATAATATGGCTCAACCCAAGGGTCAGGGCGTTAAATCAAGATCCCGCTGAAAAATTGAGCTTACAAATCTTAGTAATTAAGCCGGCTTCTCCCATCCATTATGATACTGCGCCTTAATCAACTCATTTGCCGCAGCGTTATCGCCAAAATTCTGTGCTGCAGCATCCCAATGAACCTTATCGCCAGTCTTATACGAGATATTACCCATCTGGGCATTGATCGCAGCTACACTACCAGATTCTATAGGCGTATTCAGCATACTATGATCATTAGCCTTTACTGCCCCAATAAAGTTCTGAGTATGAAGGTCCAGGATATTTACATCTTTATCCTTCTTGACAAGATCGATCGATTGCATTTTTGGCACTCCGTTATCTTTACCCCATCCAGCAAATTCCTTCTCAGCTTTAACTTCATAACCACCTCTATTAACGACAAGCGTACCATTATTTCCTATAAATGCGATCCCCTCTGTGCGGCTATAAGGTCCGCCGTCGATTCCTGTCGCATGCTCCCATAACATACTATAATCCCCATAATTGAATACAGCTTGCAGCGTATCTGGCGTTTCTGCAGGATCATCTGGATAGGCAAGTTTTCCGCCTGAAGCCATTACTGATTTAGGGGCTACAGCACCCATCGCATAGAGCGCGATATCAATCTCATGTACTCCCCAATCCGTCATCAGACCACCAGCATAATCCCAATACCATCTAAAATTGAAATGAAAGCGATTTGGATTAAAAGGTCTACTTGGCGCTGGGCCTAGCCACCTCTGATAATCTACACCTTCTGGTACTGGAGCATCAGGTTTCGCAACCATGGGCTTCATCCAACCTTGATACGCCCAAGTCTTCACAAGTCTAATATTTCCCAGATCCCCAGACCTAACGATATCTATGGCCTTTTGGTAATGCGGTCCACTTCGCTGCCATTGGCCTACTTGAACAACCTTTCCCGTTCTTTTGGCAGCAGCCAGCATGATCTGACATTCTTCAATCGTATTGGCTATCGGCTTCTCAACATATACATGTTTTCCAGCATTTACGGCATCAACCATCATCTTACAATGCCAATGATCAGGTGTGCCAATCACCACCGCGTCTATACTTTCATCAAGCAACATCTCACGATAGTCATTATAAGTTTTGGGTTTATTGGATCTTATAGCAGCATAATCGGTAAGCCTCATGTCTATTACTGACTGGTCTACATCGCAGATACCCACGAGATCTACATCTGGCATCTTCAATAGCGATATTACATCGGACCAACCCATTCCTTTACATCCTATGACACCGATTTGAATCTTATCCAATGGTGATCGTCTTCTCGCTTTTAGCATATGCGGTGATGCAAGCACACCGGATGCCATTAACGAACTATTTTGTATAAATTTCCTTCTTTGCATAGATATTGATTTCCATTTTTATTGCGCCTCTCTTTCCAGAATTGCTTCACGTAGGACCCTATAAAAGTAATAAAATTTGCTTGGACAAAGAAAAGCGATCATAATGCTTAGAGGCTAACAAAAATTATTGAACACAGGCCGAAAATACATATGGTGACATTGAACATGTTGACTTTTTAGGCTTAATTTGCTATGTTTTGATTCAAACAGGTACCTTTCTACCGTCTTTCTGTTTGTTAGTCACTTCTTAAAATGAAAATGAACACCTCACATTATTACACACTAATTTGTGTATTTCTTGTTTGCGTTCGGATCGCGAAAGGGTAAACCGATACTTCATCTGTAAATACAGATAGCACTTCCATTTCAGATCCATATGTCTACTACCGTCAAGAAGCTCAAAAAGTCCAGACCGTAAATGTCAATCTAAGCGAGGAGCGAAGATTCTTAAGAAATGCTCTTAGTTCAGCAAAAGGAGAAAATGTCCTTCCACGCATTGCGTCGACTCAAATGGCCTTAGGCATTAATTATCTCAATGTCGCTCTATACGACAGTAGTCATATCTATTTTGATAGAGCGAAAGTCACGTTTAATACAGTTGGAGATACATTGCGATTACTAATGTTACAGGAGTATGTTGCCAACCTCTATCAACAAGAAAATAAAATTCAGGAAGCACTTTCTACTTATTATACTCTGATCCTCCGTTACGAAGCGCTTAAGAACTTCGAAGGCATCTATAAATCGAGAGTACTAAGATATAACACATCCTATATTCTAATTTTACAAAACGAGTATCAAAAAGCTTTAGAGTATCTCAAGCCATGCTTCGATGATATCTCTTATCTAAATCCGGCAGATGAAGAATTAGATCAGATGGAAGAATTGTCTGTAAATTATTATTTACAAATCGCCCAAGTCTACGATGCGCTCAATCAAAGAGATACTGCCAAAGTATACTACGAAACTA
>JBLIDB010000260.1:0-6486 GCA_047634015.1 Saprospiraceae bacterium | reverse complement strand
CTTCATCAAGGGCTGGATATAAAACCAAGACCATTCACAAAATTAAAATCTGTAGTACACAAACTGAAACCCAAAAATCAAAAAACGCAACAAATACGGGCAATTAGCTCTGGTTGATGCGCAATCTGGGTTAAGACAGTTCCATGCTAAAATTTCATTTTATGCATATGCTTCAGCACCTCTTGGACTTACCGCATAGTACTATAGGGTAAGAAAGTGATGAGACTCAATAGTGGCCTTCGTGACCTGTTGCCTATGGCCGAGTGGATGCAGATGGTATTGCGTCTGCGGATGCAAATCATTAGACAGTGACGAGTGACGAGACAATTGTCCATTATCTCTATTTCACAGCAGTAAACGCACAAAAACCTGATCCTACAGTCAATACCAGAAGCGGAACTGAAAATAGAAGAATTGAAAAGGGAGAATCAAGATATAATAAGGGAGAATATTAGATTAAGGTATTTTAACTCCAACTTAGAAAATCGCATACTTGCTATAGAAGCATTAATTGCTATTAAGAATGAGGTTCCTATAGCAAGGGTGTAAGATTAGAAGAATCTATCTCGAATTTAAATGGGACAAATATAATAATATTGGGAAAAAATTATATTTTATAGGGAATTTTCCTTCTATATGTTTTTCTGATTATTAGTGGCCTTAACTTTTGTTTTGTTGAGTTGGTGGTATTTCTAAAATGTTAATTCCTTTTTTTTTGTTATTATTGAGTACAATTCATTGAAAGTGCTCTTGTGAAAATAAATTCACCAAAGAGTACTAAGCTCGTAACAAAACAACAAGTCAATAAATGCGAATTCTTCTTCAATTAGTATTTATTCTAATTCATTCCCCTTGCTTTTCTGAATCCTTCTCTAATATCGTTACTGATTTAGACTATAGAAATACAATTAGTAAAGACCAAAATGTAAATGTGGAAAGAAGTCCTAAAGCTCAAGAGGGTTCCACATTACGGGAAACATCTTTAATTGAAAGAGATACTGAATTGAAAATGTTGAGCTTGAATGTTTGGGCATTGCCATTCTGGCATCTAAAATCTAAACAAAAACGACGTTATAAGGAGATTCCTCATGCCTTACTAGGGTCAGATGCTGATATTATATGTATCCAAGAGGCCTTTTCCAAAAAATTTAGAAAAAAGTTGCTTCCCCTAATGGATGGAGAATATTTTACAGAAAGTAATTACCGCTGTAATAAGAGACTCTTGGGGCCATTTATAAAAGATTGCCATGGTGGGTTAATTACTTTTTCTAAATATCCTATTATTAGTGAAGTCTTCTATCCCTTCCCAAAATATGCGAAGATGTCAACTCCTGAGCGTCTCGGAGAAAAGGGATTTCTTATTACCCACTTAGAAGCGCCTTCTGGAATAATTAGTGTCATCAATACGCATCTTTATTCTGGGAAAGGGCCAAAGGCACAATCATTTCGTATGAAACAGTTGTCTTTTTTGAACAACACTGTTGCTCTAATACCAAAGGTATTTAAAAGCCCTATTTTTCTGATGGGCGATCTAAACTTCCAAACACCAGATTTGCTGGGTGACCATTTGGCGAGCATAGAGTATAATTATATATTGGATTCGATGAACTTAACAGACCCTCTAAAATCCATATGTGAGGACAATTTCACCATACATCAATCCAATCCCTATCACCACTTCGATGATGATGCTGAAAAGTTAGATTATTGTCTTTATAATGCACCAGCCAACATCCAAATAGATTGCACCCAATCATCAACTATGTTTACTGGATCAAATGCCATTTCTGATCACTATGGCTGGTTTTCTAATTTTACTTTATCAAAAGATCCACTCCAGTTAGATAGAATCGCCCAATACACGGCTAGTGTAGATTGTATTCCCGAATCTATCTACGTAGACGACGAGATGCTATCAAACGCTTCTTCAATACATGTCTTTAAGACTCGGATCGACATTGTCCCCGCTGAATTAGATAATGAGGGCTTGCTTGTTTTTAAGGCAGGTACATCCATAGACATATTGCCGAGCGTTGCTGATGGACAATGACATCTCTAAAGCACTTGTGCCATAGAAACTATGCTGATGTTAAACATTAAACTAAATCTCCCATGAGAATATAGGCTTGCTCAGAAGCACCTAATTAAAAGAACAGTAGCAAACAAACAGATAAGTTAAAGAGCGGGCCAAAACCTTTTGAGTCCGTCAAAATTATAAATCTATATTCTACAAAATTTTTGATCTCAAGGCGATTAATACATACTTGCATAAAGTCCCTTTAGATATCAGGGGACATTTACAAATCTCTTTCATTGTCACTTCCTTTTTCTTTTAAAATTGACTGATACGTTTGATGCCCTTAGCATCTAGCTTAGGTGGGCATCCTCGTGCTCGAGCGGCATATAGTCCAGCCATAGTGGATTTTCGAAAAGTGTATGTCTAACGAGATCTATTTACAGAACGATCAGCGCTCTGTATAACAGAAGCTCAGAACTTACAAGGATGTCCTCTCCTTAGCATATCGCAATACCGCTGATGCCTTGTGAATGAATATGAGCAATCTTATCCTAATTATTTAATAGGTGATCTGCTACCAGCTAAAACATCTTCAACTATGGGCAGGTCAGTACATTTCAATACTTATCGTGATCTGAACTGCTTCCCATCCGCAAGCGGTGCCTCGTTTGAAGGCTTAAAGCCTTCATCCTTTAGAAACACTAGTATGACACAAAATGCATTTAGAGCACCTGTCTTTATTGATCTTTCTACTTTCACTACGAAGAAAACCTAATAAATGATTAGAGTCAAAAGGGATGCGGAACAGACAATCACAGCAACATCTTGTCTACAAATCATCGGATATAACTTGCGGCCTACGCTGTATTACTTCTTCGAGAGATAAGAAAGTTTCAGTACGCTGGATCCCTTCTATCAACCCAATTTGATTGGATAAGACTTCTCTAAGATGATCTGAATCAGTGCACATTAGCTAGATAAATATACTGTACTCGCCAATTGTATAATATCGCGCGTTTACTATCTCTGGTATGGTTTCTAAGATCTTTATCACCTGCTTATAAGAAGAACTCTTCGCCAAATGTATACCTACAAATGCAAGAACTTCATAGCCCAGTACTCTAAAATTAACTTTGAGAGTGGAACCCGTTATAATTCCATATTCCTATAGTTTATTAAGTCTGACATGTACAGTACCTCCAGAAACAAATATACTTTGACCTAATTCTGAATACGACATTTTTGCATCTACAAGCACCTGGGTGATGATCAGCAGATCTGTTTGGTCAAGTTTAGGTTGTTGATTCATGGCCATAAGTCCTGTAAATATAAGTCGATTGTGATGCACATGAGCAATTATAAATTGCATCTACAGTGCTCTAGATGCAGAGAGGCTGAATCTGTAACCCTATAGGAAGTCTAATTAGAAAATGGAATACCCTGGGCTAACACATATAAACTCTTTCTGCGGTATGCAGGCGCATATATGATGATCCTTACCTACGGTAATCAACCTGAAGCTCGCCTTTGGTGGTTGAGGATCTCATGGGTGAAGGATCATGGGTATGGATTCTAATGAGGTATTATGATGAGGTGTTATGATAAGTTATGGAGATTCAAATGGTTTTTCCAGTAAAGTAGGTCATTTGAATGGATAAAACGCAGTAAATAGTCATCTTACAGTTTGAATTTAGTATCCTCTTTTATGAATTTTCCTATAAAAAGAATCACGCTTTTTTGTTCTTTCCTTGTTCTTATCATTCTTGTCACCCACTATCTATACTATCCTAAATGGACTAAATCATCTACTGAGGCCACAATCTCTTGGGATGTTTCTGGCTACTATATGTATCTCCCTGCAGCATTTATTTACAAGGATCTGAAAAAATGCAAGTTCTATGACGAGCTAAGGGCCAAGTATAATTTTACCCCTGACTTTCAACAAGCGTTTCTACATGAAAAAAGCGGAAACTATGTTATGAAGTACTCAATAGGTCAGGCGTTACAATTCTCCCCATTTTTTTTAGTAGCCCACGGTTATGCATCGACTTCACCTAAATACGAAGCTGATGGCTTCAGCCGGCCTTATCAGTTCATGATATCGTTTGGTAGTATCATAATTGCATTACTGGGGCTTCTCTTTATGTATAAAAGTCTAAGGGAGTACTTCGATGAAACCGTTGTTTCAATCTCATTATTGCTATTGCTTATTGGTACTAATTACTTGAATTATAGTGCTATAGATGGGGCCATGCCCCACAATAATTTATTTACTATTTATGCAATCTTAATATTCGCAACTATAAGATTATACCAAAATCCAAGCTTCCAAAAAGCAATACTAATAGGAAGCCTTGTAGCCTTAGCTTCTTTAACACGCCCAACGGAGATAATATCATGTTTGATACCCATATTTTGGGGGCTAAATGTTCTAAATAGAAAGGCTATACAAAAGCGGATTGAATTTTTTACTGCTCATCGCAATAAGCTATTCAGCGCCATTCTGGCTTGCTTGCTAATTGGTTCTTTACAATTCATCTATTGGTATTATGTTACTGGCGAATGGGTGGTGTATTCCTATCAAGAACAGGGTTTCAGTTGGTTAAGACCTCACTTATGGGAAGGTTTTTTTAGTTATAGAAGCGGGTGGCTGGTGTATAGCCCTTTGATGATTTTTTCATTAGTTGGATTCTGGTTTTTATATACGAAACGAAGAAGTATCTTTTTCACTGTTTCTATATTTTCCCTTCTATTCATCTACATTACTTTTGCTTGGGATATTTGGTGGTATGGTGGTTCTTTAGGTCAACGAGCAATGGTGCAAGCATATCCGATTCTATTATTCCCTTTAACCTCATGGGTTGAAAAACTCGTAGCAATTAGGCGGCCAACCAAATATCTCCTTATTGGAAGTATGATTTTCTTTGTCTATTTGAATCTTTGGTTCACGCATCAGGCTCATAGAGGTGGGCTCCTCCATGCGGGGATGATGACCAAAGCCTATTATTGGAAGACCTTAGGGACGTATGCTCATAACTCTGAGGACCTCAAACTTCTTGATATGGATGAATATTATGAAGGTCAACGAACAGATATAGGTTCAGTTGAGGAAATATTTTCAGAAGAAATCTTATTGTCTGATGCAAACCAATATTCAGAATCATTTAATTATAAACCAACTATAGAAAAAGAATGGATTAGAGCAAGTGCTGATTTTAGCATTGAATTAAAAGAATGGGATGTATGGCGGATGACTCAGATGATCGTCATCTTTAAAAATCACGATGAAGTTGTAAAACAAAAATTTATTAGAATACAAAGGCATCTTAATGATAATCAAACTAAAAGAATATTCATGGATGTCGAATATCCTTCTATTCCCATAACTAATATAGAAGTTCTCTTTTGGAACGGAGATGGAAGCAAAAAAGTAAGAATCACTAACATAAAGCTTGAACTTTTTAATGAGAGATAGTTATGTTGAAATTTATTAAAGAAGCTATAATAGAATCTCGGGTTGACTATGCTGCATTTTGCACGCTTGTAAAGATTAGTAATATATTTTTTGGCCCAGATTAGATCGAGGCATCCTTATCGGCCTGATCTCTATCCTGTAGTATTCTACCGACCAGTAGTAAGAACTATCGCTTTACTAAGCGAAATTATCCATTACATAATTTCCTGATAATCAAATTCCTATAATTTCTGTTACGCGGGAAGTGAATAGAAAAGAAAAGACCTGTTTTTCTTGCTTTTTCAAGTTCAAATTCTTTTCATAACCATTCAAGACCGCCAGAATAAAGCTGCACTATTTATAGTCTCCATTGTAGTGAAATTCTACAAATGACTTATTCTAATGGAATTTCAATTGACGTATTGTGTATTTAACGCTTCAGGCGCAGCTATGCCTTTCTGTGTATATTAGCTTCTAATCTAAGATAATCATTACATAAGAGCTATAAACGAACCTGATGGCTTTATACAGTAGCAAGCCAAAATTGACTAAAATGAAACCTATACTTTTACTAATAATCCTCAACCTAATTCTAATATCCTGTGAGACTGCGAAGAAATCAGAATATCAAAAAAGCGAACAAGTTGAAGAAGATGATGAAACTCCATTTTGGGATGAGCAACAAAAAGGAGCAAATTATTTCAACGCAACACCTACTGAAGAATGGTTTGATGCTGCCCTCAATACAAATATCAAGTTTATAAGATTAACCTATGAGAAATGGGAAGGAGAACAAAGAGACTTTTTATTAGGGAATGCAGATGACTATCAAGGAATAGTAGAAAGTGATTTCCAGAAATTGATATATTACTTAGATTATGCTCACAAATTAAATATAAATATTGTAATCACACCATTGAATTGGGCATTTAAGCATACCTAATATTTTTATAAAAAAGAGGCTTGTGTAGCATCATCCGGTGAGTTAGGTTTTCAAATATCCCTCTCTTCATTA
>JBLIDB010000259.1:0-6580 GCA_047634015.1 Saprospiraceae bacterium | reverse complement strand
ATTCTTAAGGGAATAAGCGATTTGTGAGATAAATACAGGGCCATAAATACCAGCGGTAGATGTGATTATAAAAGTGTCTCTATCGATCTTAAACAATTTACATAGCAACATATGAATTGAAACCGTTAGAAACATGATTAAAAACACAAATAGAATATACGGTCCACCATCTGAAAGAAGGGTATGGAAATCTGAAACCATTCCTACGGAGATTCCGAACATTAATAGTAGGTAATCCCCGATTTCAAATGGCCCACGTAATTTTCTAATTGCTGGGGAGAGAGATGAAATTATTCCCAGAGAAGTAATGAAGACAATAATTATCGTGGGTTCTAATTTTCCAAATACAGCGAAGGAAACCCCAACACTAAAGGCAACAATTCCTATTGTAATAAGAATAGCGATGATTGAATCTTTGAGAGATACTTTGTTGTATTGTAGGTAGGAAGAAGCTTCTTCTTTTTTAAAAGCCGTTGGTTTAGGGATTTTTAAAAACCATCCGAATACGCGCGCAGACAATGACAATAGAAATATTAGATAGATTGCTCCCCAGAATATCTGTGAACTATTCGTAAGCGTGAATACTTCGTCTTTGGCTTCAAGCGCTATTCCGACGGCAAAGAGGTTAGGTGTTCCTCCACTGGATATGCCTACCATCATCCCCGCAGGAATCCAGGATTCACTAATGTAGGATTGAAAGACATAACCACCAATCCCAGCTCCAATGAGACCAGAAATTAGACAAAGTCCAAACGCATATAGCGTTAATCTGCTTTCTGAGACCCATGCTTTAACATCTGAAGAATATAGAAGCATCGGAAGAGCCATCAGTACAGTTCCATCTCGAAAGAATCCTGAGACTTTAGAATTAATAGGTAGTAGATTGAGATTGCAGATGATAATACCGATTGCAAAACAAAGTACTATCGGACCCAAAGCATTGGCCAGTTTATTATTTCTTGAAGCCCAAATACAAAGCAATGGCCCTAATACTATAATCAGAATCTGTAGAACGGTATAGACCAAATTGTTGATTCAAATAAGTTCGTGCACAAAATAAGAAGATACCTGTGATAAGTATTATGGATTACAAAAAGCAGGAAATTCATATGATCCTTATTTATTTCATGAGGTTCTTTCATCTTTGGCCCGTATGAAGAAAGAAGAGCAAGAATCTTTGGACCCCCAGAATTGGGATGAGATGCGCACATTGGGTTATCGAATGATGGATGATGCCATAGATTATCTCTCTACTATAAGAGAGAGGCCAGTTTGGAAGGAGACTCCAGATGATATCAGAGTGAAATTCAGAGAGAATGCACCTGAAGGACCTCAAGATGCAGCGGAGGTCTATGATGAATTCAAGCAAGATATCATGCCATATGTTATGGGTAATACCCATCCCCGATTCTGGGCTTGGTATATGGGTAATGGGACAATACTTGGTGCGATGGCCGATTTCTTAACTTCTGTGGTTACACCAAATGCAGGGGCTGGAAATCACATCGGTCAGTTTTTAGAAGAGCAAGTTATATCCTGGATGTTGGAGATTGTTCAGTATCCTAAGACGGGGAGCGGAATTTTGGTCAGCGGTGGTTCCATGGCTAATTATGTGGGCATCACAGTTGCACGTCATGTCAAAGCAGGATATGATGTTAGAGCGCAAGGGATTTTAGAAGGGGGAACACAATTTACGGTCTATGCTTCTACAGAAGTACATAGTTGCAATCAGAAGGCTGTAGAATTACTCGGTATAGGTGCCAAGTATCTTAGAAAGATTCCTACTAATGAAGACTATACCATTGATATAGCTCTCCTTCAAGAAAAGATTACCGACGATAGGAAACTAGGATACGTGCCGCTATGTATTATTGGTAGTGCAGGAACTGTAAATACGGGTGCTGTTGATGATTTGGAAGCGCTGTCGGTCATAAGTAAGAAGGAGAATATGTGGTTTCATGTGGATGGGGCTATTGGGGCGATAGCAATGTTATCGCCTAAGGTTCGGCCAAGTTTGAAAGGTATAGAATTGAGTGATTCTGTAGCATTAGATCTTCATAAGTGGATGCACGTGCCGTTCGAAGCGGGGTGCGTCCTTGTAAAGAGCCGAAGTGGACATCAAGATGCCTTTCAACTGATACCGGAATATTTACAGCAGAATAAAAAAGGGCTGGCTTCGGGAAAAGATTGGTTCAGTAACTACGGAATTCAGTTGTCGCGACGTATGAGATCTTTGAAAGTATGGATGACACTCAAAGAACATGGCAAGGCGAAGTTAGGCCGCATGATTTCTCGAAATGTTGATCAAGCCAATTACCTCGCTGAAATAGTTAGATCGACATCCGAGTTGGAATTGATGGCATCTGTGGGGATGGATATAGTATGTTTTAGATATATAGATCCGAGTATGGACCTCGATGCTACTAATAAACTAAATCAATCCATATTGATTCAGCTCCATGAAAAGGGGTGGGCCGTACCAAGTTATACAACCCTAAATGGGAAATACTGTATACGAGTGGCTATAGCGAATCATAGAAGCAGATTAGAGGATTTTGCTTTTCTCGTAGAAAAAGTCTTAGAAGTTGGTGAAGAATTAAAGTCGGATAAATAGAGTTAAGAGTCAGTGAAAATGGCCTTTGAAGGAACGTTTTTAGAAGATAATTCCCTTTATTGTGTATAAATGAGAATGCTTATGACTAAGATATTATCAATTGTTGCTTTTTTCGTGTGTGCGAACACATGCTTATTGGCTCAAGTCATCTATTCTATATCAACGGAAACCATAGTTCCAGAGATTTCGGTAACAGGAACTTCCACATTACATGGATGGAAAGCTACCGCAGCAGAGATCTCAGATTTTCCTAATTCCTTGTCACTTGATTTAACAAAAGAGTCTGTCATAGAGAACTTTGGATTTAGTGTTACAGTAGAAAGTTTGGATGGAGGCCGAGGTAGTGCAATGAATGAAAAGATTTTTAAGGCTTTTAGTTCGGAAGAAAATCCACAAATCATATTCAAACAAACTGAGTCATTATCCTTACCTATTCTTGCCGACGGCGAGCAGGTCTCTTTAAATATCTCAGGTGTCATTTCTATGGCAGGACAGTCAGCGGATGTAAGCATCCCCGTTAATGTGGAAATGAAAGAAGATAATCTCCTATTCTCAGGGGAACAACCTCTCAAGATGTCCGCTTATGGAATTACACCACCTTCGGCTATGTTTGGACAAATAGTTACGGATGATGATATAGTAGTGCATTATTCCTTCCCATATATGGTGAAGTAATACAATGCTTTTAGAAGATAGAATTATAAAGAATAAATACAATTTCAATTTAATGATTAGAGTATTAGGATTACTTTTTGGATTGGTAATAGCGAATTTTGTGCTTGCCCAACAACCATTGGACTCAATTCAGATTCCCGGTACAGAGACTTCATTTTCGATTACGCTGATTCCTGGAGGTGCCTTTACAATGGGCAGTGATGAAACTGATGAGCAGCGTGATGTAGACGAAGGTCCACAATTTGAAGTAAGTGTTGATAGCTTCTGGATGGGTACATATGAAGTTTCTTTTGATGAGTACTTTATATTTCGAGAAAAGGAATTGGACATGGCCATTGAAGAAAACCCAGACTGGGATGCCGATGCTGTAGCGAGACCAAGCCCCCCTTATGAGGACCCTACTTTTGGAATGGGTGAAAATGGATTTCCAGCTTCAAGTATGACACAATTTGGAGCATTGCAATATTGCAAATGGTTGAGTGAAAAGTCTGGCGATTTCTATAGACTTCCTACTGAGGCGGAATGGGAATATGCCTGCAAGGCAGGTCATGTAGGATCTTCCTATTATAATGCTACAGAAGAGAATTTAGATGATCATTCTTGGCACTATGATAACAGTACTGAACGATTTCATAAAATTGGTACTAAGACAGCCAACCCATGGGGGTTGTTTGATATGTTGGGCAATGTCTCAGAATGGACTTTAGATCAATACACAGCAGATGCTTATACTACCTTGGATGAAGCAGAGGTAGTAGATCACAGTCCATGGTTACAGCCTACTAAATTACACCCACGGACGGTAAGAGGTGGGTCATGGGATGATAAGCAAGCATTACATCGCTGTACTTGCAGGATAGAGTCCGAAAGAGCATGGAAAGAAAGAGATCCACAGATTCCTAAGAGTTTTTGGTGGAACACAGATTCTCCATTTGTAGGATTTAGAATAATAAAACCAGTGAATCAACCAACTCAAGAAGAGCGAGATGCTTTCTGGGGTATGGTACTCGGAGGATAATTCAAAAAGTACAATTGAAAAAAAGCAGTTTCATATTTTTTCTAATATTAACTTTTGGTCTTAATGGACTGGAAGCACAGATTAAGTATGAATCCGAAGCCCAAAAATTAGGAACACAATTCAAAATCATTTTTTATTGTGCCGATGCTAATACGGGTGATAAGTTGGCAGCGGAAGCCTGGGCATTGGTTGATGAGCTCAATATGATCTTTAGTGATTATGAGCCATCAAGTGAGATAACCCTACTTTCTAAGAGCGCAGGGACTTCTGAATGGATAGGAGTAAGTGATCGATTGTGGGAGGTTTTAACATTATCTCATGATATATCTGTGAAGACCCAAGGGGCATTTGACATAACCATAGGACCTCTAAGCAAATTATGGAGAAGGGCATTCAGGAGAAATATACTCCCTCAAGAATCTGAAGTGGCAGAAGCAAAGGACCTCGTTAATTATAAATGGATTCACTTCAATAAAGAAAAGCAGTCTGTGTTTTTGGAAAAACCTGATATGCGACTTGATCTTGGTGGTATTGCTAAAGGATATATCATCGATAGAGTCTTCCAGTACTTTTCTGATAAAGGAATCAATGAAGTCTTAGTCGATGGAGGTGGTGATATATTTGTAGGTGCAGCCTATGACTCAGAAGCTCCTTGGAAATTGTCTTATGGAGGTGCAGATCAAATATCCAATGGATGGGAGCATCGGGCTATTGCAAGTTCAGGAGACCATTTCCGTTACTTAGAATATGGGGGTATGAAGTACTCCCATATAATCGATCCAAGGACAGGATATGGTAGCAACCAACCTTCGCAGGTGGTAATATCTGCTCCGTCTTGTGTATTAGCCGATGCATTGGCTTCTACAATTAGTATATTGGGGATGGAAAGAGGACAAGAATTCTTGACTCACTTCCCTAATAGCAAATTAGAATATTTAGAAAAACATAAATTATAAACTACCATTACATAACACTATCAATCCTTACAAAATGATAATAAACAATAGTTCCAGAAGAGACTTTGTGAAAAAAACAGGGGCAACCGTATTAGGTTCTTCTTTAGGTCTCAACATATTATCAGCGAAGCCATCATGGCACAATAAGCTTAATGTGGACACCATCAAGGTAGGATTGATAGGTTGTGGAGGACGTGGAACAGGAGCCGCGCTTCAGGCCGTAAGTTCAGATCCTAATGTTGTACTCACAGCGATGGCAGATGCATTCCAGGATCGACTTGATACTTCATACAACGCGCTTTTGGACGAAGTGTCAGCCGATAAGGTGATGGTAGATAATGATCACAAGTTCGTAGGCCTTGATGCTTATAAGAAGGTACTTGCTTCTGATGTAGATGTGGTGCTTCTTACAACTCCGCCTAACTTCAGACCACAGCATCTTGAAGAAGCTATAGCGAGTGGGAAGCACGTATTCTGTGAGAAACCTGTTGCAGTAGATGCTCCTGGGATACGACGTGTTATGGCTGCTGCCAAAAAGGCAAAAGAGAAGAATCTTGCTGTAATGTCGGGCTTTTGCTGGAGACATGATGCGCCTAAGATCGATACATTTAACAGAGTGTTGGATGGAGCTGTAGGTGATATTAGCTCCGTGTACAATACTTATAACACACAAGCATTATGGTATCACGAACCCAAAGAAGGGTGGGGTACAATGGAGACACAATTGCGTAACTGGTTGTACTACAACTGGTTGTCAGGAGACCATATCATCGAGCAAGCGATTCATAGTATTGATATGATGTCGTGGGCATTAGGTGATAGAATGCCTCTAAGTGCTTCAGGATCAGGGGGCCGACAGAGTAGAGTAGAAGAACAGTATGGTAATATATTTGATCATTTTTCTATCATGTATGATTATGGAGATGGAGTAAGAGGACACCATGTTAGCAGACAACAGAAAGGAACTTCACGAGCGTATGGCGTAGATGTTATGGGAACTGGAGGACGATGCGAGATAGACGTATTTAAGAAGCATACTATTACCAACAAAGATGGGGAGTGGAACTGGGATGGAAAGAAAAGTAATATGTACCAGAATGAGCACAATACACTTTTTGCCTCTATCCGAGCTGGAAATCCTTTTAATGATGGACAGCGAATGGCTGAAAGTACAATGCTCGGAATAATGGGACGAATGGTAGCATATACCGGAAAAACACTCACCTACGATGAAGCATTAGCGTCAGAAGAAATATTAGGCCCACCGATCGAAGATATTAATTGGGATATGGACTACCCTTTAGCACCTGTTGCACA
>JBLIDB010000258.1:0-6588 GCA_047634015.1 Saprospiraceae bacterium | reverse complement strand
TTGATTCCAGATACATTTGCTTAAACTATACAGTATTGCCCCTTCACCAAATATGGGTGAGAATTCGAGCGAAGAAAGCTTTGGATATGGAATAAAAATGACTGTAAAAACGTAAAATTGCGCATTTGGGCACAAAAGTATGCTTTTTCTACCTAAAGTACTAATTATCAGGGTGATAAGTCCCCTTCCTGTAATCAGGAGGTGCGCATCTTGCTATGCGCCTACCCAATTTTATGAGGTATAATCACAAAACTAAGGTGTGTATATGCCCGCATTTGTTAACACCTTGGCGCAGTGAAAAATAAAGGCGCGGAAAAAGACGGTCGAAGTCTCTGGGATCTAAAGCAAGGAGAAGAATCAACAGTGAAGAGTTTCAATGATTCTGGAATCGCATGTAAGCTACTGACTATAGGTATCGTCCCAAAAGCCAGAATAGCACTTATCCGCCGTTCTCCTTTTGGTGGAGCAGCCTGCATAAGGCTTGGAGGTACGTATATAGCGGTTCGGAAGTCAGAAGCGAAAAGTATTCTTATCAATTAGAATGGGAAAGAAAATTCGCAAAATAGCCCTAATTGGCAATCCTAATAGTGGGAAGTCTTCTCTGTTCAATGAGTTAACAGGCTTAAATCAAAAGATCAGTAACTACCCCGGAGTAACCGTGGATAAAAAAACTGGCAGCCTTAGTTTGAGTTCTGGCGATGAAGTAGAGATTATAGACTTTCCTGGTATATATTCATTGTATCCGAATAGCTCTGATGAGAAGATTGTCGTAGAGACATTAACCAATCCGTCAAGTCCTAACTATCCAGATGCCATCCTTTACGTTGCCGGAGCCATAGAACTTGAAAAACATTTCTTATTAGCTACCCAACTTAAGGAGCTGAATATTCCTATTCTCTTCTGTCTCAGTATGTCAGACATCGGAGATCGCAAAGGCATCAAATACAATACAGAGAGGCTATCATCATATCTCGAAATACCCATTATAGAGATCAGTACTGTCACCAAGACAAATATTGACGCCCTAAAGTATCGGCTTATAGAGTTGATAAATACGGATAAGCCAGAAAAATGGAAAGAAGGACATCGTCTTTCCAGCCAGGAGGAAAAAATGGCTCACCTCGTAAGTGAGCAGATCGGTAAAGGAAATCAATATCAGAATCTGCTTATAGCACATCATCATTCTTGGTTGAAACATATTTCGGCATCAGAAAGAATTCAACTTGCTTCAGAACTAAATGAAGGAAATTTCAATAGTGTGAAACTCCAAATTGAGGAGACGCTCTTACGCTACAATCAATTCGGAGCAGTTATTCAAAAAGCTGAAATCAAAACTTCAGAGAGCAACTCCTCCTTGTCAGCTAAACTTGATAGCATTATTACGAATCGGGTTTTGGGTCCGATAATTTTCTTCGCAATTATGCTTTTGGTTTTCCAATCCATATATGCTTGGGCGGATGCACCACAAACATGGATAGAAAATGGGTTTACAAGCTTAGGTACTGGAGTAAGAAATATCATGCCCGAGGCTTGGTTTACGGACTTAATTGTAGAGGGCATTATAGCAGGATTAGGAGGCGTAGTCATCTTTGTACCTCAGATTACCATCTTATTTCTACTGCTTGCCATTCTAGAAGAAGTTGGGTATATGTCCAGAGCAGTTTTTATGTTTGATGGCTTGATGCAACGTGTTGGGCTCAATGGGAGAAGCATTGTGGCCTTAATCTCAAGTGGCGCTTGTGCTATTCCAGCAATTATGTCTACTCGGACGATTGCCAACTGGAAAGAGCGGCTCATTACAATATTAGTATCTCCGCTTATAAGTTGCTCTGCAAGGCTCCCAGTTTATGCTGTCTTGATAGGGTTTGTAGTTCCAAATGAAACCGTAGGAGGTATCTTCAATATGCAGGGGCTTGCCTTTATGGGACTCTATCTTTTGGGTATTTTTGCTGCCCTTTTCTCTGCTTGGATTTTCAAAATGATTATAAAATCTGAAGAGCGATCATTTCTCATGATAGAACTTCCGCAATACAAGAAACCTCAGGTTAAAAACGTGCTCCTTTCTGTAAAGGAGAAAGTAATGTCGTTCATCATAGGAGCAGGAAAGGTGATTCTCGTAATCTCAATTGTATTATGGTTCTTAGCCTCTTATGGCCCACCTATAGACATGCGAAACGCTGAAGCGTCCGCAATAAAGATCGCTTCGGACCAGGGACTCGATGAAGATAATACTACAGACTTGATTGCATCTTATCGCTTAGAAGCTTCTTACGCTGGAAATATGGGCAAGTGGATAGAACCTGCAATTCGACCTCTGGGATTCGACTGGAAAATGGGAATTGCACTAATTACATCGTTTGCTGCCAGAGAGGTCTTTGTAGGTACAATGGCCACGATCTACAGTGTAGGTAGCAGTGATGATGAACTAAGCGTCCGCAAGCAAATGGCTGCTGAGATAAATCCTAAAACAGGTTTGCCTCGATACGATACGGCCACCGCCTTAAGTTTATTACTATTCTACGTGTTCGCTATGCAATGCATGAGCACTTTAGCAGTAACAAAACGAGAAACCAAGTCCTGGAAATGGCCGATGGTACAGCTCAGTTTCATGAGCGTACTTGCTTATATGAGTAGCTTAATAGCCTATCAGTTTCTATCTTGAAATATTACCAAACCAGAAGACTGGTTTATACTTCTTGTGCCCATTCTTCTATGTCATTTAAGTACCAAAAAAGGAATTTCTATCTCTCGAGAAATTTCTTTTGTTAAACTTCTATGGAATATTCTTTCAAAAAATCATCGATGGGACTTATACATTACCAAAAGATCTATACGAGTATTCGAAACAAAATCCTCAATCACATCAGCAATACTATCATCTTTTACTAATTCATGAAAAGAAATAGTTGGGTGCACAACATTCTCTTTATAAAAACCTTCAAAATCAGCGAGTGTATGTCCTCCTTCGGTTGTATCTTCTTTGACATTAATGATCTTTATAGAAGGTTTGAAAACGGATAACAGCCGAATCGTTTCCCAAATATGAAAAGGATTTGAATCGCTAATTTCAGATGCAAAGGCTGCATTACTTATACTCCTAATATCAGAATCTTCAGATACAACAAGAACAGTTATTTTTGACTTTTCAATAGTTGTTGTTGTAACACTGCCAAAAATCCTATCTATGCCATCATGATCATCTCGCGTACCCATGATAATCAAATCTGCATTAATCTTTTCTGCCTTATCAGAGATATAAGATCCTGGACTTCCAACCTGCACACAAGTTGAAATCAATGGGGTTCTTTCCAATTCGTTTCCAAGATTGTGCTGCAATAGAGTTGTTTACACTATAGGTTTGAGCATTTCTTTACCTCCCTCAACTCTTTGCTGTGTCAGCTCTGCTGATACCATAGGCATGTCAGCAGTTACAATTTCTGGAGAAACGACATGACATAAGGCTATTTCTGCATTACATTTATCTGCCATCCAAATTGCATATTTCAAAGCGTTGTTCGCATTTTATGAAAAGTCCGTAGGAACGAGAATTTTTGATATCTTCTTTAATGATTATTTATAAGTCAGAAAAAACATTCTTAAGAGAATCTATATTCGTGATATACGAGTCAATACAAAAAAGTAATTATCAGTTTAACCCTTCTTACGGCCCTTTCTAAAATCAATTAACTAATCATGAGGTAACCTTTACGCATTTACAGAAAGAAGCTTTGCGAAAGGAATAATCTAACTGGTAGTAACTATTGCACTATCTTTCATTGAGTACAAGCAAAGGTGTTCGCAAATTATATAACTCTGATTTAGTTGTGCTTTTTACAAATAATTTCTTGATCCAGTTTGTCATGTGATGAATCATCTCCATAATATCTAGATTGTTTTGTTCACAATAGTTATTAAGTGTTCCTGCCAGAGAATTTTCTATTTGGAGTCGGACGTAATTAAAATCTAACTCCTTAAAATACATGTCAAATACTGGATCATATTCAAATGGAGACTCACCCTGCTCTGTTACATGAATAATTTGAAGTTTAGCCTTTGAAGCCTCACATATCTTAGCAACGGTTTTAAGATCCTCTATCTTTCGTAACATAAGATCATCAGCCGCAAGTGCAATGTTCTTTATTTCTTTGAACTTACTCATACTCGGAATAGCCAATACTGGAACAGCGCTATGTTCAAGTATATACTCGGTAACACTTCCGAGTACAATGTCTTTGAGTGCTGTGAGTGCTGTAGTTCCTATAACTATGAGGTCAAAATTCTCTTTCTTAGCAGCGTTTACTATTCCTTCTTTGGGATGCGACAATTGAATGGAGTAAGAAAACCGCACATTATCAGAAATTTTTTTCAATTTCAAAATTGATACCTCTATATCTTCTTCTGCCTTTTGTTTTAAGATATCCTCTAAGGCGAGTAATAAAGTAGATCTTCTATTTAAAAAAATAAAGTGCGATAAATGAAGATCCCCGCCACCACTTTGATGCATTAGATTCGTTATCCATTTCGCAGCATTTATGGATGTCTCTGAAAAATCAATTGGACATAATATTTTCATCTTATTGAACTTTTTATAGCATAATAATCCTTGAAAATATTCCTTGCTATTCTCAGAGTCATACTTTCAAAAATCAGAGTATAGTAATTCAAATTTTACAATCAACTATAAAAATTCAAATGGGAATTGACATTCAAACCTATCCCATATCAACTTCTTAGAGCGCTATTGGCCTTTGAACTAATAATTTCTATTTTATAAAGTTCTATCAAGAAATGAATGATTCCAATGACTGGAATCAATCCCCTATATGATCTTTCTAATAATCAGATCTACATCTACGGTGTGTAGTCTCCTGGGGCATACAAGTGAAGAGAGATCACTGGCTCCTTACTTGAGTTTTGAACACGATGGGTACCCATCGCATCGCAGATATAAACAGTATCACCCGCTACGTACTCATTGATGCTTATATCGCCATTATCTTCTTTAAATTCTTCGGTAAGGCTACCCCTAAGGACCTTTACAAGACAACCATGTTCGGGATGCGGATGAAAAGCAGATCCCTGATTAGGTTTCCAACATATCAACAATAAATCAAAGAGAGCATCAGCGTGAAGCGGTATTCGATGATAAGTATCTTTCTTAAATTCCTCGAAATCTTCCCAATTCTTTAGATTCAAATCAGCAAACCAAGCTTGCAATCCCTCTAAGCAATCAAACTCATCAGCTAAAATTCTTTCTGTAACAAATTTCACAACGTCTTCTAAATCTGTTTCTACTACTTCCATTAGTTCCATAGAGTAATAACCCATTGGAAGCTAGGTTGTTGTCTTTCACAACTACGCATAATTATTATTGACTTATTCATTTTTATTCCTAGAGCAGAATTTCCGTAAATATGGATCTTGTTTCCTTTCTTAAGATTTGCTTCCAAGCCGTGAAATGTCATATAAATATAGAGTCATATCAAATGTTTGAATCTAATTTCATAATCACCACACACCACATTCAAGTCACCTCCTATTCGCTATCGTAGTTCATTCTCTTGAATGTCTATACAGAATAGGGTACAGGTGTTGAAATACTATATTGAAGAATGAAGGCCTTTATCCAGACAAGAGGATACAATGTCAGTTATACCCCCAGCGATCTTTAACGTTTAGGGAGTGTTATTTTCTGGGGCCTTAAGCCTATTTAGAGGTGTGGGCGGCATTTCGTTCGGTTTGGGGGCAAAATTCAAACCGTTACTATAAGTAGACGAAGCTTAGCAGCTCGAAAGGTTCTATGATTTACAGTGATTGGCGGAAGTCTCTATTCTCCTTGTGTCAAAAGACAGAGACTATCTACTAAAGCTTCTACAGAATGAATTAATTCAAACGGAATTTCTACTCCTTCATATTGTCCCAGTTCCATAACTCGATTTTCTTCTTTGTAAATAACGGAACCTTCTAAAACAATCAATTTTGATTGAATGTGGGCTTTGTGTTTTGTTAAAATCATTCCTTTCTTAAAACCCAATATGAGGACTTTAAATCCTATACCGTGATGTAGTGATTGTGCAACGGGATGATTAGACGTTCTTAATTTTTCTTTTACTTCTTTTGTTGTAATTTAGCTCTCTTTTTTCCTCTAACAGCTCAGGTAATCTAATGCTACAGCTTCTTTCAATTCTATTTTGTCAATATGTTTTATCATAAAACCCTGAATAATCATAGAACTGTCTTTGTGATTATTAACGGCTATTTACCTATCCTATAGCAAGTCTTTAGTTTTTCAATCATATTGTTGATATTCCCAACAAACAGGACTGCTTTTATATAACCACAAAAATCTGTAAAACAGGAACTTGCCCCTTTGTTCTGCATTTATTTCCAATATACAGAATGCCTTATAATTATGCAAACCAAGTGGTTCATCCCACAGCTTCAAATCTTACTTCACAATCCCCGCAAAGCACATTCAAGGCCACCCATCGGATCAAGATGAAAAGCTAGGGGTTATGCATAAATCTTAGCTAATCGATAGAGAAAGAATTCGACATTAACAACTCCTCTGAATTGTCTTCTAAGGCC
>JBLIDB010000257.1:0-6622 GCA_047634015.1 Saprospiraceae bacterium | reverse complement strand
CTAAGTAAGTGTTCTAAACTCATATTTATATTATTCTATCACGATGTGATCT
This sequence comes from Saprospiraceae bacterium, assembly GCA_047634015.1. Lineage (GTDB taxonomy): Bacteria > Bacteroidota > Bacteroidia > Chitinophagales > Saprospiraceae > JAJRXG01. The sequence goes on along the minus strand of JBLIDB010000257.1, from coordinate 6,570 downwards.
ACATCATCTAAATTCCAATCAATAACTAAGCCACTAGCTAAACTTCGAGCTATGCTGTCACCATATAACAGTTCGGAGAGATATAAAGCTGCTTCAAATGATTTGGCGCCACCAGCAGAAGTAATATACTTATCATCATGAACGAAGAGTACATCTTCTCTTACGTCAAGATGAGGAAATCTTTTGCGATAGGCCCCAATATCTGAGGGGAAGGTCGTTGATACATACCCATCAAGTAGTCCGGCTTTTGCCAATACAAATGCACCGTCACAATGACTGGTAACATACATTGCTTTATTACCTAATGCGCTGACCCATGATATCATGTTTTCATTCTCGAGATCTGAATCTAAGTGATGTTCGGCACTTGGCACCACAAGGATATCAATATTAGGAATGTCATCCTTAAGGTAATTGTAATCTGGTATCAGCTGGATACCTTCAAATGTTCTTACGGGATGGTACGTATCAGCTATCAAAAAGGTATTCATACTTTTAATTCCTTTGCGAAATATCGTATGCTGGAAGATGTTGAATGGTGCGGTAAGTTCGGTGTTATAGGTTCCGTCCATTATGAGAAATCCTACATTATAGCGATTAGGATCTGGAGTGTAATTTGACTTTTTGCTTTCTGTATTACAACTTAGAAGAAGTAATATTAAAATTGAGAACATGAATTTCATACACTTAATTTTTCCACTTATTTTAAAATTCATGACTCGGATAGATTATCTGTCATGTTCTCACTGCAAATCATTGAAAGACCAAATAAATTTAAAAAAGCAACGATTACAGAGTGCTCAATTACAAAGTCAATAGTCATGCAGACAAACAAGTTTAAATAGAGCAGGGAAAGTAATCCTTTTAATTCACCTTTATAATTAAAGTAGGGTATGAGCAAGCCAGCTAGTAAAAGGATCAGTCCTATAATTCCTGCCCCAGTTAACGTGAATATAAATTGACTATGCGGGTACTTATTAATGCCTGTCATATTCATTTCGTCAAGTATGTCACCATAACCGACTCCTAACAGTGGTGAGGACTTCCAAATTTGGATACCGCTCTGAAGACTATATATTCTTTCGCTATCTGCATAGTTGCGACCTTCACCTTTTTGGAATTTTTCTAAATCATATTGCATGTATGATATCCGTTGTTTGAGGCTAGGAATCAGTTTAATGCTCGCGATACCAATGAGTGAGATCATAACAAATGATATAATGATGTCTTTTGATTTCTTACCTAATAGCAGTATTAAGATAAAGAACGATAAATAAAGTACAACAATTCCAGTACGAACAGCAAGAATATGCTGGATGACAATTAGCACAATGACCGCTGCTGTTATTACATTTCTAAATGCTTTATTTATATTCTTTCGCGCAAGAAGAATATAAATATTAGAAATTATAGCATAAGACATAATCATGCTATAGAGTACATGATGTATTGGCATGTAAATCGCTTGCCCTTGTGACAAGCCTTGCATTATTGCGGAGTAATTAACAATGTAATTAATCAAGATCGGGATTGAAGTAATAGATATAACGACTAATAACCAGAGGTGTAAGTCATAGATATATCGTCGGGAAAGCTTCGGTAATGCAGCAAATGCGAATGGCATAAAGAGGAATGGGGATTTCAAAAACAGATTACTCTGCCATAAGTCACTATCTTGATTGTTCCATCCAGAAAATAAAACAAGCAGCCAGATCAGTGGCCAAGCAACCAGTGATTTTGGCCATTTCTTAACTTTTGAAAAGTGTGGTATTGCAAGTATCAAATATGCTCCAAGACAAAAGGTGGTAATGGCGGTAGAATAGAATAAGGCCGGAATCATCAGGATCCCCAGCCACTCTTGTACTTTACTATTCTTTTTAATCACAGTGTAAAGATGGGTAAAGGGGGACATAAAAAAAGGTCTACATTCTTAGAAGAATGTAGACCTTCGATCTGAGTGAATATGCACTCGGATATTATATCTTTCTATAGTTTCGCCTTAATAGTCTCAAGAAGGTTAGAACCATCTTCTACAAAGACTAAACCACCTCCACTAGTATCAAATATCATAGTATAACCCATATCCTTTCCTACCTGATCTACTACTTTCTGTACTTTATCCAATATCGGTTGGTAGAGTGTTTGTTTCTTCTGCCCTAATAGCTGTTGAACTTCTTGCTCATATTGTTGAAGTTTTTGTTGCTCTGCAGTAAGACGCGCTTCGTCTTTTTGCATTTGTAGCTGAGAGAGTTCACCAGAATTCATTTTCGCCATATAGGCTGCGTAATCTGTTTCAAAAGCTTTCACCATTTGCTCTCCTTTAGTGAAAAGCTCTTTTTGGTAGCTTTCTAATTGAGCATCAGCGGTTTTTACTTCCGGAAGTGATCTTATCAATTCTGCGGAATTTACATAACCAAATTTCTGAGCACTTAAGCTACATACTATCGCAAATGCGAAGAAAAGAGTAGTAATTGTTTTGTTCATTTTCATTGTTTGTCCAGTTATCAATATTGATAACTGTTTTCCTAAATCGGTAGCACTTATAGCGCTTCATCATTATACAGACGCGAAAGTATGGCTTGGTTCATCTTTTCCAATATCATTTAACGATAATTTAAACTTATCGCTCGTTTTTCTTTAGGAATGAATGAAAATAGCCCTATTTGCGCTTATTAGTCAGGTTCAAATCCTAAGACGATACTAAATTTACCCAATTGACCGAATCTTGGATTATTATCCCCATCAACTACTTTATCTAATCCAAAGCCATAATCAAATCCAAGTAGACCAAACATAGGTAGGAAAACTCTAATTCCCGCACCAACTGTTCTTCTCAATTCAAAAGGGTTATAATCTCTGAATTGGTTCCATTGGTTGCCAGCCTGAAAGAATAAGGCAGTGTAGATTGTTGAATTCGGATTGGTAGATAGTGGGTATCTAATTTCTGCAGTAAACTTATTGAATATTGTTCCTCCTCCACTCGATCTATAATTTGGATCAATATCTTCTTCTTCATATCCTCGTAAAGCAATTATATCAGTACCCTGAATACCATTATTCTGATTGGATAGACCATCTCCGCCTAGCTGGAATCGTTCGAATGGAACATCTCCTATCTCATCGCTAAAATTCCCCAAATAACCCATCTTGGCTTGTGCCATGATTACTAATTTCCCAACAGGATTAAAGAACCATTCTGCATCAAATCTCCACTTGTGATATTCTAACCACTCGAATCTTCTTCCTGTTTCTATATCTTCTATGAAATAATCCGCGGCAGTTCGTCCTTTGGCATCTTGCTCTGTGGTAAACGCTTCTCTTTGACGTATTCCTAAGGTTTGTAATTCTGCATTGACGAGATTGGTTCTCTCTGGACTTCCTTCTTCAATCCTCCAGAAATCATCTCCTCTAAACAATGAGTAGGGTGGTGTAAATTGCAATGAAAGCGAAACGCGCGAACCATTCATTGGGAACATCGGATTGCTAATAGAACTACGTGATATGGTTTGATTAATGTTGAAATTCTTATAGTTGCCGTTGTTTACTAAGAACTGAGAGTTGTAATCTTCAAGCGTTATATTTTCAATATTTAGCGTTGTATTAGATACGAAGTAATCATCCGGGAATGACAATGATGTTCCAAGCCCTATAAAGAATCTTCGGATATCCAACTTGCCTAATTGAAAGCTTGATTGATCAAATGTGGTTGTGGCAGCACCAACTGTAAATGCATTAGGCTTGTGACCTCCTAACCATGGTTCTGTAAATGAGACATTAAAAGATCTAAAGAATCTACTATTAGACTGAAGTCTTAGTGATACTCTTTGCCCATCTCCTGTCGGCAAAGGACTCCATGCAGCTTTGTTTCGGATGTTTTGAACAGAGAAATTATTAAAGGTAACGCCCAATGTTCCTATTAAACCCTGAAATCCACCATATCCTGCCGATAGTTCAAGTTGATCTGAAGGAGTTTCTACTACTTTGTAGATAATATCTACTGTCCCTCTCTCATAATTTACAGGAGTATCCATTGTTAGATTCTCTGGATCAAAATATCCCAAATTTGTAATTTCTCTTTGCGATCTTACAATCTGAGATCTACTAAATTTTTCACCAGGTTTAGTTCTTACTACACGACGAACAACACTCTCATGAGTACGATCATTACCTTCTATGACTACTCTGTCTATAGTTGCTTGAGGACCTTCATAAATTCTCATTTCGAGATTAAGTGTGTCTTTGTATATAGCCACTGTCTGAGGATCTATATTGAAGAATAGATATCCATTATCCATGTAGAGTGAAGATATATCTCTTCCATCCAAACTGAATTCCAAGCGCTTACTTAATTCTTCTGGATTGAAGACTTCTCCTTTCCTTATACCCAATACTTGAGTTAACTGCTGGTCCGTATAGATGGTATTACCCTTCCAAGTAATATCTCCATACTTGTATTCCAATCCTTCATTAATTACAATATCAATATTTACAAGACCTTTCTCGTCTCTATAAACTGAATCACTTATTATTTCAGCATCACTATAGCCAAGCTTTGCATAATGACTTAAAAGACTCTTTTTATCTTCTTTGTAATCTGTTACGACATATTTGGATTTCTTCAAGAGGACGTTTTTCTGTTTTGTCCCTTTTAATAGCTTTCGCAATTTTTTAGACTTTACAGCCTCATTTCCGATAAAGCTAATCTTGTCGATTTTCACGCGATCTTTCTTTTCAATATCAAAAACAAGTACTACAGAGTTAGTTTTAGTCGTGTCCTTTATTTCGCGTGTTTTCACAACTGCGTCCAGGTGTCCCTTCTCGATATAATATTGTTTGATTTTGTTACTAGCTTTCTTTCTGTCATTGTCAGTAACGATACCTCCAATACGGGGCTTATTTTCGAGCTCTTCAGTAAGCTTATCGGTCTTAGTTTTGTTCATGTCAGTAAACACGATACGGGTTAGAATCGGTTGTTCTTGCAATTGAATCGTCAAGAAAATCTCTTCGCCAACAATACTATCTAAGACGAGAGTAACATCAGAGAACAAACCCAAATTCCATAACTTTTTAATACCACCAGTAAGTTCTTGGCCAGGTATGGTTATGGAGTTGCCTTCCCGTAGACCGGTTATTGATTTGATGGCATTATCATCTCGTGCTTCGGCACCAATTACATTAATGCCTCCGATGTTATACTTGGTAGGATTTGAGTAGTCCAACTCAGCAAACTCAGGTGCGAAGGTATTTTCCTTTTGACCATAAATTATGGACGTACAAAGGGATAAAATACCAACAATTAGAAATATCCTCATAAAATTATGGAGTCTAAGAGAGGTGAAAAAACGTCCTATATCGATCACTGCTGCCACTTATTGTATTATTTAACCTGCTTTTAAGACTTCGTTACCTGTTCACCAGTCATTCCGAAACGACGTTCACGACGTTGATAAGTTAATAATGCCTTATAAAGCTCTTCTTTTCCGAAATCTGGCCAAAGCGTATCTGAAAACACTAGTTCCGCATATGATATCTGCCATAATAGGAAGTTACTTATACGATGTTCTCCACTTGTACGAATCAATAATTCAGGGTCCGGAATATCTTTAGTAGAAAGATAGCTCGCGAAAACCTCCTCATCTATATCATCTACATTAAGGTTTCCATCTCGAACTTCAACGGCCATTTTTTTAGAAGACTCTAGAATTTCCCATCTAGCGCTATAACTTAACGCCAGTACTAAAGTCATATGGCTATTCTCTTTAGTGCTTTCAATGGCATTTTCCAAGGCCTTTTTTGTTTCACTTGGTAATGAATCAAGATCGCCTATAGCTTGAAGTCTAATATTGTTTTTATGGAGTGTTTTTAGCTCGTTACTTACAGTATTAACGAAGAGACGCATGAGTGTATTCACTTCTATTTCTGGTCTTTTCCAGTTCTCTTTTGAAAATGCATACAGAGTGAGATACTCTACACCTATCTCCGCACATGCTTCGGTAACCGCTCTAACTGCCTTAACACCATTCTGATGACCCCACACACGTGGTTTACTATGCTTTTTTGCCCATCGACCGTTGCCATCCATTATGATAGCAACATGCCTTGGCAACTTTTCTTTATCAATATGTAAGAGCGATGATGTCATTAAATTCTTTGCTATAGCAAAAAGGCTGCAAAATTAGTCATTATTATAGTGTCTTGTATGCTTCGGACTCGTAAGGAATGATATTCACCAGCAATTCAGCGTGAGTACGCCTACTCTTAAGATAGAAATAGTGTATTTCGTGAGCGGCAAAGGAATCCTCTTCCATACCTGGTTAAGTATTCACAGCGATTCAGAGTGATCAAGACCAAAGATAGAGACAAAGATGAAATGGTTTTATGGGAAGGTAATCCCATTAACCGAATCGGGTTTTAGATTTACCAGCGTTGAGTTTTCGTAGAATGTTTATTGAATTTGTCCTGGGCAAAATAGCCTTAGGTACTATTACTTTTCACAGGTTTTAATTCAGTATCTATAATTGAGTTTTGACTTTGCAGGCAAAGGGAATGAATCCAAAGGCACTATAAGTA
>JBLIDB010000256.1:0-6628 GCA_047634015.1 Saprospiraceae bacterium | reverse complement strand
TTCTGCGTGAACTTTGCTTTTACAATGTATAATTACGTCATCGGCATAACGACTAAATTCTACACTTTTATCTACTTTCTCTAACCATTTGTCAAAAGCGTAATGTAGAAACAGGTTTGCCAATAAAGGACTTATTACCCCTCCTTGTGGTGTGCCTTTTCCTTGCTTTTGGATTAATTCTCCAGACCTTGTAAAAACGGGTGATTCTAACCATCTTTTAATGTAGCGTTTTACCCAATTTTCAGGTACATGTTGCTCTACAGCAAGCATCAGTTTGTTGTGGTCGATATTGTCAAAGAATCCTTTGATGTCAAGGTCTATTACCCAGTCTTGTTTCCAACAGTTTTCTCGAACTTTTGACAATGCCTGATGGGCATTCTTTTTCGGTCGATAACCATAAGAGTTTGAACTGAATACTGCTTCTAATCTCGGCTCTATAAACATCTTGACCACCATTTGTAAAACCCTGTCACTGATTGTAGGTATTCCCAATTTTCGGACACTTCCGTCTTTCTTGAGTATCTCTACTGCTTTGACTGGTGGTGGGAAATAACTCCCTGACGCCATTCGATTCCATAGTTTGTAAAAGTGTTTTCTACGATTGGTATCATATTCTTGCATACTCAATCCATCAACTCCTGCACTCCCTTGTTTAGAACGCACTTTTTGATAAGCCTCCCAAACCATATGGCGGCTTATCGGTATTGATTTTGTTTCATTCCATAAATTCATCCTCATTTAATTGAGTTGGTTAATAAAATAAAACGGTACAACTTAACCCCTTTGCTCCAATTCTATTACAGAACCTTCATCACTACTACGGGTTAATCTGCCACTGCATACATCATCCGTATTCTGTCTTTAAGTTGATCTTATCGCACATTTCCCTTTTGCATCTATATGTAGCTTCCCAAGTTCCGTAAATAAGCCTGAATAAAGTTCTTGCCACCTGAATGACGCCAGCCTTACAGTAAGTATATAGGTTGCTTCTGTAATTAATGTTTCGCAAACATTAATTTTCACTCCGTATCATACTTCGTAGCTTTTGACTGAAGGTTCCTACTTCTCGACACCTCCTCAGTGGTTCACTTTCGTTCAACTCCTTTATTCAAACCTGATAATCTCACAGAGTACCTTTTCCTAAACGCTCAGTACCAGGACTATTAATCAAAGCACCTTTAGGCGGTTTAGAGCCATCCCCTATACAACGACTCTGATGGACCTACCATCATCTTAATTACAGCATTCAACCTTTTATTGCCATGGTTGATTCTTGGCACACTAAGAATAGTAGGTCTATGCCCTTCAAATTATCGAACCTCGACCTTTCATAAAGTCCAAACCTATCTATATCACTCTCCTTTCCCTATCTTAGTCTCTTTGTATGAAATCTATTCTATTAATTACTCTATTAGGCTTACACCTATTTCCTTCGTCGCCCAAAGCTTCGGATGATGTATATCAGGCACATCAGCTTACACAGCCCATCAATTTTGATGGATGGGTAGAAGATGATGAATGGCAAGATGTACCGATCTTGAATCTCCAGATGCATTTACCAAGTATGGGCAGTGCACCAACCCAGCTATCAGAGGTTCGGATTGCTTATGATGAAGATTATATCTATCTATCTGGACGTCTCTATGATGACCACCCAGAGCTAATCATGGCCAATACGAAAAAGCGAGATGCCCTCTCTGGGGCTACAGAATTCTTTGGATTTGTATTGGATACTTATAATGATAATGAAAATGCGCTAGCATTTTTCACTACACCTACCGGTATAAGATGGGACTGCGCTGTATCAGGAGATGGGATAAGCAATAGTCCTTTAAATATAAGTTGGAATGCATTCTGGGATGTGAAGGTGCAACGTTCTGATGAAGGCTGGTTTTCCGAAATCCGCGTTCCTTTTACAAGTTTGGGGTTTGAAGATATTAATGGTGATGTAACGATGGGTATGACTACTTGGCGCTATATCCCACGAAATAATGAACTTGATATGTATCCACTAATACCTCCTGAATTTGGAGATTTTAGTGCCTTTCGACCTTCTATGGCCCAAGATATCTTATTTAAAGGAGTTAAACGGAAACGCCCTTTTTATATTACTCCATACGCACTTGGTGGCTTCTCGAATGTTAACACCCTGAATGATGATGAAACAGCGTATATAAATGAAAAGAATACAATACGCCAAATAGGCGGTGATGTAAAATTGGGGCTGAGCAGAAGTTGGACCCTTGATCTTAGTGTAAATACAGATTTCGCTCAAGTAGAGGCTGATGATCAACAGGTTAATCTAACACGCTTTAGCCTCTTCTTTCCTGAGAAGCGACTTTTCTTTCAAGAGCGCGCGGGAATATTCAACTTTGGATTCGGAAGGTCGGACCAACTGTTTTATAGTCGCCGAATAGGAATCCAAGATAACGAAATACAACGGATTATCGGAGGCGCTCGAGTTGTAGGACGCACGGGTGATTGGGATATCGGCTTGTTGAGTATGCAAACCGCCAATCAGAAGGAATTCAATGGAGAAAATCTATCTGTATTTCGCGCTAAGCGAGATATCATCAATGAACGTTCAGATATAGGAATGATGATTACCCATCGTGATGATTTCGATGGTGATTATAATTTCAACTATGGCGTAGATGCTAATATTGAAGTATTTGATGAGCATCGGCTGACTATGCGTTATGCACAAACTATGGATAGCGACATCGAAAACAGAATGTTTCGTCACGATGCTTCTAAATATTGGATCAGCTTCAGTACACGGCGAGTACGTGGGTTCAGTCATGGAACGAGTCTGTCATTGTCGGGAAAGGACTTTATCCCTGCTATGGGCTTCGAAGTAAGAGATGACTATAGAAGAATCGGGAATCGGACTGCTTATAATTGGTTTCAAGATCAAGAATCTAAAATATTCTATCACGGTATTCAATCTGGCGGATCCGCGCATTGGAGTAACACCACCGGTAAATTAGAATCCTTAAGTTGGAGAGCAGGCTGGGAATTGCAATTAAAACGGGGTTGGAAATTTGAAATACAAGCACGTCCACAAATAGAAAATCTGATAGAAGATTTTGAATTATCAGATGATGTGATTATTCCTATTGGTGAGTATAAATTTGTAGGCTATAACGCTGAGATCGCTTCTCCACAGACGGGTTCCTTCTCCTGGATGGGAGAGATTAATTCTGGTGCATTCTATGATGGTTCGCGCATTGGCCTGGCCTTCTCCCCAGTCTACAATCTTTCCTCGTCTGTTGAATTGTCTGCTACCTATGAATACAATCGTGCTTCATTTGATATAAGAAATGAAGTCTTGAATTTTCATTTGATGCGGCTTAAGTCATTATTCATGTTTGATACTAAGTTATCACTCGCAACCTTAGTACAGTATAATAACCAGAGTAAGTCATTTGTTGGTAATGTTAGACTTCGGTATAATCCTTCTGAAGGCAACGACTTATATATCGTTTACAATGACGATATAAATAGTGATAGATTTCGAGAGACGCCTACAATACCAACGTTTAATCAGCGATCGATACAAATAAAGTATTCTTATACATTTAGGTTATAATCATATCATAGGAAAATAAGATGCCTTCAGCATCATCATTAACGATTCGTCTCTTTTATAAATGCAGCAATATCAACCATAGAAGACACCCAAATTTCTCCTTCTTTTTGCTTGATGTATCTGACCAGTTCATCATGATCTTCTTTCTCTACAGTAAGGTCATGTTCGCCCCCCACTCCATGGAACAAGAAGACTAACAAACTGCCTTGCTCGATAGCCTCATCCACTAAGGTCTTCATATGATTGGCATCGTGCCCTGCCATAGAATGTGTGTTCAGATGATAAAGGTCCAAGGAACCCAAGTCATCAAAATCTCTATTCACACCTCTTGCCGCGGTAAACAACGCTTTTATTTCTTCTACAAATGAAGTATCCAACACACTTGTATCGCCACAAGTATAAGCGAATGTCCTTTCTAACTTTCCATCGATCTCACTAAGTACCGCACTTGCATTCGCAATCTCTTTTATAATTTCTTCTTTAGAATAGTTGTCTAAATCTCTTTCGGCCGATACCCACTCTCTTCCTTTTGACTTTCCAGCACAAGGATGAAAGACCGTATGATTTCCTAATTCGTGACCATGAGCTGCAAGTGCCTTCCATTCTGATGCTCTTTTTTGGAAACTATCAGAGTTCGTGTGCACATAGAATGTAGCTTTTAAATTATGTGTATCTAAAATCGGTCTGACATTATCCAAGTGGACGTGGAGTCCATCATCGTATGTTAATGCGATGGCACTTTTTTTACCATTCCATAGAACCGTATCCAAAGTTTTCGTTTTATCTATTTTTGATTTTCCGCACATCACAAAACTCGCTAGTACGAACAATAGTAAAACTTTGAAAAGTAAATATTTGATTGTTTTCATACTATGAACTTTATGACACTTTGCTAATGAATCGCCTATATAGTAATTAATAGTTTACTTTTTCTAAAAAAAGTCTCAGGATGATAGTAACAATGAGATTTATCAGAAGAAGCTAAGAATGTATTCAGGCCTCCAGATGCCACATGAATGATTTTAATCTAAAAGGAGATGTAAACAAATCCAGGCTATGAAAAACTACATACGTTCCATCTTAAGACACCTTGAGCATTCCATCCATAGTCCGAAATATCAATAGTCACTTGCGGATTCGAGCCGTCGATGTTGGCCACAAGTAATTCCGTTTTTCCATAATGGCTTAATCCTTCTTTTCAGAGTTTACTGGAGTTCGATAAATAAGAAATTTCGATTTATTTGGATGCACCTTTGCCTACCAAAAATTATATCCCGGATCACTTAAGATCTTCCGTTCTTCTGAATTTTCTAATAGGTATATCTCGTTATGCCCAATGGGGTTATAAAAAAGTACTTTATCCGTATTTGCCTCACCTTCAAATCCCATATTTGGATAATTGATTTCCGGAAGCTCAGCGCTATAGCTTAGGAAAAAATGAATGATGAAAGTTTTCTAATAGGTATATCTCGTTATGCCCAATGGGGTTATAAAAAAGTACTTTATCCGTATTTGCCTCACCTTCAAATCCCATATTTGGATAATTGATTTCGGGAAGCTCAGCGCTATAGCTTAGGAAAAAATGAATGATGAAAGAAATCAAGAGCTATTCCTCGTAGTAATATCTTAAGACCTAAAAGGAACAATCGATACCATATTCATTATTCACTTTAAGTAATCTGCAAGCCTTTCATTTAAAAAGTAGTCCCAACCTCCCTTACAGCTATCTATTGTGAACTCTGGGATCTCATCAGGAAAATCTTCAAGCACATGATTCGTAAGCGTAAGCTGAGTGCCTTCTAAAACTTCCATTAATTCCCAAGTAGTTGTAGATGCTCCAGGGATATTCTCAAAAGTCCATTTGTAGACCAGCTTTACCCCTTCTTCCACTTCAATAACCTCCCATTGATGAAAGAAGTCTTGGCTGGGTGCTTCAATATTAAACTGGGTCTTGAACCCTACTTTTGCTTCAAAGGCAGGAATCTCAGTAAAGTACCATTCGTGCATCTTTTGTAAAGAGGAGATAGTCTCCCAGACCTCAGCTATTGGTATGGGGTAATTTCGTTGCAGAACTATTGGATCATCTGTCACTTTCATAGGTGTAATCTAAAAAGAATTCTACTATTAGATCATATATATAATTAGCAGTCGTAAGCAGAATTATAAACACGAATTTAATCTAAAGATGATTAGAAAATAAAGATCACTTTTGCGGAGGTTTTGTGGACACATGAGAGTAATGATATTAAGTCCTTGTGATCCCTGAACTTTAGAAATAATAGGAACTAGCGTCAATCCAACTCTTGGCCTAAATGATTACCCAATGAAGGTAATCTTGATGTATGCTGTGGCGGAAATTACTCAGTTTGTTTTCGACTTCTCTGCTAAGAAGTATGCTGTATCTTCAAACTTGTAAATCTCGAGACGATTAGCGGAATAAAGTATGTCAAGGCCCTTTATTTTTATATATCTTAGTAGGTATGTTGTCATCATATCGCTCTCTACTTATACTTACTGTGTGTGCGTGCACAATGTTTGCATGTATATTCACCTATTCTTGTCAGAGTAAATCTGCTGCTATTGCTCAGCAAAGCGGCAAAATCGACTATAATTTTCATATTAGGCCGATTTTGTCAGATCGTTGTTTTAAATGCCACGGCCCTGATGCCAATCAACGTGAAGCAAATCTGCGGCTTGATACTCCTGAGGGTGCCTATGCTGCTCTTGAAGAAGATCCAAACTCTTATGTCGTAGTGAGCGGGGATCTTGCAGCATCGCATTTATATCAGCGATTAACGTCTGATGATCTTGATCTCAAAATGCCTCCTCCCGAATCCAATCTGGCATTAGATCAAAGTGAAATCGATCTTATCGCCCGCTGGATAGAACAAGGAGCTGAATATAAAAAACATTGGGCCTTTTTATCCCCTGAACAATTGGAGCTTCCTTCTCCAGAAGATGCTTGGCCTAAAAAAGGGATGGATCATTTCGTTTTAGCAAAGATGCAAGAGCAAGGTCTTGAACCAAACCCAAAAG
>JBLIDB010000255.1:0-6644 GCA_047634015.1 Saprospiraceae bacterium | reverse complement strand
TACCTGGGGGCAGTTTTTTGTCTATCAAGGGTTCAATGAGAAGACCGGTTGGATGCATACCTCGACTTATACTGATATAATGGATGATTATGTAGAAACTATTTCCAAAAATGATGGAGGACATACTTATAGGTATGGTGATGAGGATCGACCCGTAGAGGAGGTGGATGTTACACTACAATATCTACAAGCCGATATTTTGCGCGAGAAGGCATTCACAATGTATAGGACTCATCACGGCCCGATTACTCAATCAATAGATGGAAAATGGGTAGCTACAAATATGATGTGGAGTCCGGTAAAAGCATTAATACAATCCTATACAAGAACGAAGCTCAGTAATCACGATGAATTTCGAGAGATGATGGATATACGAACTAATTCTTCTAATAACACGGTATACGCTGATGCTGATGGAACAATCGCTTACTACCATGGAGATTTTATTCCCAGAAGAAATCCATCATTTGATTTCACAAAGCCTGTAGACGGAAGTAATCCAGAAACAGATTGGAAAGGTTTACATACCGTAGACGAGATCATTACGATTGTAAATCCTTCTAATGGGTGGATTCAAAATTGTAATTCCACGCCTTTTACAGCAGCTGCTGAGAATAGTCCAAAGGCCAAAGATTATCCCAACTACATGTCTCTAAATCGTGAAAATTTCAGAGGTGTACATGCCATTCGATTATTAGGAAAGGCAAATAATCTAAACTTGGATAGATTAATAGAAATGGCATATGATCCATATCTGCCAGCTTTTGAGATTACGATTCCAAGGCTGATTAAGGCATATGACGAATCTCCGAGGAAAGTTCTTGAAATGAAGGCGGCCATTGAAGTCCTGCGAAATTGGAATTTTAGTGTTTCAACATCATCCGTTGGAATGTCGTTAGCTCATTTCTATTGTCAGTATTATTTGAGGGAAGGGACTTTTCCAGCAGGTTTGAATGATATGCAGAAGGTAGCATACATCGGTAGCGAATCTCCTCTATTCGAGAGACTAAGCTTTCTTCAAAAGAGTATGGATCATCTCACTACAGATTTTGGAACTTGGAATACTCCATGGGGAGAGATAAGCCGATTCCAACGATTGAATGGAGATATCGATCATCAATTTGATGACGATGCTCCGAGTATCCCTGTTGGAATGGCTACTTCGCGCTGGGGAGCGCTGGCTGCCTATGGTATGAGATCTAAGCAAGAGACAAAACGTATTTACGGTACTCGAGGGAATAGTTTTGTCGCCGTCGTGGAGTTTGGAGATAAGGTAAAAGCCAAGTCAATGTTAGCCGGAGGCCAAAGTGGAGATCCCGATAGTCCTCATTTCTATGATCAGGCACAGCGATATGCAGATGGGAAGTTCAAGGACGTAGCATATTACAAAGAGGATGTCTTGGAGAATGCGAAAGAGCGTTATCTACCTGGTAAGCGCAACTGACCCTAAGATACAAGTCTCATTTTCTTTTATCTTCGTCGCCTATGAATGCAATCAATCCAGGAGTCACATTAGCCGTCATTCTTGTCTACTTTCTATTTCTTATAGCTATATCTTTTTGGACAAGCAGAGGAGCAGATAGTAAGACTTTCTTTACCGGAGATAAGCAGTCTCCTTGGTTGCTTGTAGCTATCGGGATGATTGGAGCCTCATTGTCAGGCGTTACATTTATCTCAATACCTGGCGTAGTAGGTAAGGGAGGACTCAATATGAATCTCTCTTATATGCAAGTCGTGATGGGGTATCTGGTTGGATATGCCGTAATTGCTATGGTGTTGATGCCCTTGTATTATAGAATGCAACTGACTACGATATATGGATACTTAGAAAAGCGATTTGGTGTTGTTTCCTATAAGACGGGTGCTGGCTTCTTTCTACTATCCCGCATCATAGGGGCGTCATTTCGTTTGTTTTTGGTTGCGATTGTTTTACAAACTTTCGTCATGGAATCCTTCGGAATTTCCTTTATGACGACGGTGGCTATAACCATTGCGTTGATATGGATCTATACTTTTCAGGGTGGTATTAAGACCATCGTATGGACCGATACTATTCAGACCATATGTATGTTAGGCGCTGTAATACTTACCATTTTTGCGATAGCAAAATCTATGGATGTCAGTGTAGGCGGGCTGTGGGAAGTCTTTAAAGGAGAAGGGTATGGACAGATGTTTTACTTCGAGGGAGGCTGGTCTGATCCCAATAATTTCTTTAAACAATTCTTAAGTGGCGCACTATTAGCAATTGTGATGACGGGGTTGGATCAAGATATGATGCAAAAGAATCTTACGTGTAAAACCCTTGGAGATGCGCAGAAAAATGTTTTCACTTTTAGCTTTTTTCTGATTTTCGCCAACTTCCTTTTTCTCCTTTTGGGGGGATTATTATATGCCTATGCTCAGAAAGAGGGAATTGCTATTCCTGAAAGATCCGATCTCTTGTTTCCAGAGATCGCTTTGAATCATTTAGGGCCCGTAGTTGGTGTGATATTCATATTAGGTTTAGTAGCGGCTGCTTATAGTAGTGCAGATTCCGCGTTAACAGCCCTAACGACTTCATTCTGTATAGACTTTTTGAATTTCGATTCTGTAAATAAGACAGAAGCTCAAAAGAAGAAAACGAGGTTGATGGTGCATGTTGGATTTTCTGTCATACTATTCTTAGTAATTGTTGTTTTTAAAAGTTTGAATAACGATGCGATCATCAATCAACTTTTCAAGATCGCCGGATATACCTATGGCCCAATACTGGGGCTCTTTAGTTTTGGAATGATGACGAAACGACCGATCAATGATCGTCTGGCGTTGTTGGTTTGTTTGGCAGCTCCAGCGATTTCTTACGTATTGGACTCTAACTCTAAAGCGTTGTTTGGAGGGTTTGAATTTGGATTTTTGACGCTTGCGCTCAACGGAGTATTGACTTTCTTAGGACTCTGGGCTATATCTAAAAGTAGTGCTGATAATGCTACAAGTTTTTAATTATGTTATGGACAACGGACAACGGACAACGGACAACACTATGCCAAACCCATTCATTTGATTCAGCCTTAAGATTTTAAGTTTATTAAAATATAATTTTAAAAAAATAGAAATTAAAACATTTCATGATTAGAATAACAGAACAACCTTCTCTATATAGACATTTAGAAAAAATGTCCACCTTAGAATTAATCACTTCTATCAAGAAAGAGGACCATAAGGTTCCACAAGCGATCAATAAGATTTTACCTAAAATAGAAGCTTGTATTGATGCGATCTATGATCGAATGAAGGATGGTGGAAGATTATTCTATATCGGAGCAGGGACGAGTGGCAGACTTGGTGTTGTCGATGCATCCGAATGTCCGCCTACGTATGGAGTGCCTTCAGATATGGTGATTGGTGTAATGGCAGGAGGAGATTTTGCCATTAGGAACTCAGTAGAGCATGCTGAAGACGATATCACATTGGCTTGGAAGGATCTATCGGAATTCAAGGTAGACAAACAAGACTTTGTAATTGGAATAGCAGCTTCCGGAACCACACCTTATGTAATCAATGGATTAAAAGATTGCAGAGCGAATGGCATCGGTACTGGATGTATTACTTGCAACGAAGGAAGCCCGCTGGCTGAACAAGCGGATTATCCAATAGAAGTAGTTGTCGGTCCAGAATTCGTAACAGGAAGTACAAGGATGAAATCCGGGACAGCGCAGAAATTAGTCCTCAATATGATATCTACTTCTGTGATGATTAAGCTCGGAAGAGTAAGAGATAATCGAATGGTAGATATGCAACTCAGTAATACCAAATTAGTAGACAGAGGGACCAAGATGGTAATGGGAGAAACAGGACTATCATATGACGTAGCGCATGAAATGCTAATGAAGCATGGAAGTGTGAGAGAGGCTGTAAATGAGCATAAAGGGCTATGAGCAGTCGAGATGACCATCTTGCTTTAATCCAAGAGCTTGATCAATGGTTAGAACATATACATTACGAGTATATCAAAGATGATATTCCTGATAGTGAAGATGCGGTAGAAATTGATCTCTCTTCTATATATGTGTCCAATGTTCCTGATCATTTGCGGAAGCAATTCACGATCATATGTCGTGCATTTTCAGAATTAAAAGAGACAAGAATAAGATTGGTGTTTAGGGGAATTCCTATGACGATGCAAGCCAGGCCGAATATTTGGCAATTACTTATAGGCAAGCGCGAATACCTCATATTTATTAATAATAAAAAAGAGAAGAACGGAATCGTTCTGGAAGACATACCATTCAATGGGCAAGTAGGTGTTATCAGTCATGAGATGTGCCACATATTAGATTATCATAACAAATCCATATGGCAGATTATCAAAACGGGAATCATGTATCTTATACCTAAAAAAAAGGAAGGGTATGAAAAGTCAACGGACTACCTTGCTGTAAAAAAAGGCTTCGGATTACAACTCCACACTTGGTCGAATTATATACTTGATGATAGCGCTATCTCTCCCAAATATCGTAAGTTAAAAGAGCGCTTTTATCTTACGCCTGATTTTATTAAGAGTTTGTTATGAATTGGTATTTGAGTCGATTACTGTAAAATTTTATTTTGAGAGAGGCGTTATTTAGGAGTATAGCTTTAGCTACACGACCGAAGAGCAACGATGCACAATATGAAATTTCACACAAGTAGGGCAAAGGATCAAATTATAACAAGCTCTATGCATGTTTGGGATCGTTTAAGTCAAGATTAACGTCATAGAAGAGCTAATTCTGTCGAGGGACATATACCTTTAGCTCGAATTTTATAAAGCGTGGTAGTAGAACTCCTTAATATTGCCATTTCATTAAATTATTAAGAAAAATCATGGGATTACTTTATATCATCCTTGTTATATACATACTGACTTGTATCTCCTTATACTTCTTGTTTCCAAAGGTTAATGTCGAAGCTTGGAAAGCTTTGGTACCGGGAGTCAATTTTATAGAATGGTGTAAATTGATCGGTAGGCCCACTTGGTGGCCGCTATTACTCCTTATTCCTTTGGTAAATATCTTCATATGGACAGGTATGGCGGTAAATCTCGTCAGATCATTTGACCGATTTGGGCTTTGGGAGAGTGCACTGGCAGTATTTTTTCCACCAGCTATCTTTGGCATCTTAGCAACAAGTGATAAGGATACTTATCAAGGACCAATCCTTACGAGAGAGCGTAATTATTTGACAGACCTTACGGAAGCCACTAAGTCTGGCCATAAACGGAAGATAGAAAAGCTAACGCTTAACAATCCATATAGGAAGTCACTGGGACGGGAGTGGTTGGAGTCAATATTCTTTGCAGTATTTGCAGCAGCATTTATTAGAATGTTCTTGATAGAGCCATATCTGATTCCTACCCCTTCAATGGAGGGTTCTTTGAACGTTGGGGATTTCTTATTCGTAAGTAAAGCACATTATGGTATACGGACACCGAGTACGATAGCGATGATTCCATTGCTTCATAATCGGATTCCTGGATTGGGAGTTGAATCCTATCTTAAGTCTCCGAAGCTTAAGTCCCACAGACTCAAGCCGATTACACCTATTAAAAGATTTGATCCAATCGTCTTTAACTGGCCTGTAGGAGATAGTGTATATATAACATCAACGAGATCTTATACTGTGGCTCAAGCTCGTAGAGGAGGAATAGGGGATCCAGAGTTGGCAGGTTTAGTGAAGGATCAAGATTATGTCGTTCGCCCTTTTGATAAGAAGGATCATTATGTCAAGCGTTGTATCGCACTCCCAGGAGACACATTGGAGATCAGGGATAAAGAAATCTATATAGATGGGGTCTTCCAACCAAGACAATCTCATATCCAACATAATTATCAAGTTGCGATTCCGTCAGGATTCAATAGTATGAAACTATTAGAATGGGGAATAGATGAGGATGATTTATTGCAGAGAGGAACTGGAGTTAGAGGTCAACCGGTATTCTATTATGCCTTGGATGCTGGGCAAGCAGAAAAGTTGACTGCAGCTGGAGCTCAAGTTCAAGTATTACCTCAAGGAGGAGGAAGAGGAGGAAGTTTATTTCCTCATGACGCTAATAACTACAGTGATTGGACAGTAGATGACTTTGGTCCTATATGGATGCCTAAAAAAGGAGCGACTGTTCAACTCTCTCCTTCAAATATCGCACTCTATCAGCGTGTCATCACTTCATATGAAGGTCATGACCTAAAGATAGATGGAGGTCAATACAACATAGATGGTCAAGTAAGTACTTCTTATACTTTCGAACAAGACTATTACTGGGGGATGGGAGATAATAGGCATAATTCAGAGGATTCTCGAGCATGGGGATTTGTTCCCGCTGATCATATAGTTGGGAAGCCACTCTTTATATGGTTCTCAACGAGAGATGGAGGTTTATTTAGCGGTGTCAATTGGGACCGAATATTCATGAGTGCATCTAAGGCCTGTGAGTAAGCTGGGACAGGAATTGACATTTTCCTTAGAGGGAAATCCATATATCGAGTTGAATAAACTCCTTAAACTCATGTCTGTAGTTAATTCTGGAGGCGAAGCGAAGATGATCATCAGAGATGGGCAAGTAATTGTTAACGAAGAAGTAGAACTTCGCTTGCGCCGCAAAATGATCCCAAAGGATCTTGTATCAATAG
>JBLIDB010000254.1:0-6702 GCA_047634015.1 Saprospiraceae bacterium | reverse complement strand
TTAAATTAACGATCTCCATCTTCTGCTCTTTACTGTACTTCCTTCGAATTTTTGACATATTGATAAATTTAGTGGTTTATTTAAAACCTAACTTATCTTACTGTCCACTATTCTGGGGAGTTCCATAAGAAGCAAACCTCATTCTATTTCTACCCTTAAAATTCGCTCATTCTCGTAATCAACATCATATAAAGGGTTCCTTTCTGCAGTAATGGGTACATTCATCTTCGATCTCCAATCTTTCAATTTTTGATCAAAACCTACCTTATCTTACTGCCCACTCTCCAGAGAGGTCTACCTTAGGTTTACAATTACTTGTTAGATTAGAATCAACATATTTCGAATCAAAGAAACTCATGATATTTAAACTATTGCGATATACAGTTTTCCTATTTGTTCTGTCCTTTAGTCTCCAAAACTGTTCGGATTCATATGAACAAGAAACTCAAAACTGGAAACAAGAGCGATTCAAAGAATTAAAAGCACCATACGCCTGGCCTTCAGTTGTGGGATTATATACTATTCAAGATTCATTGACCACATTTGGTAGTAATACGAACAATAATGTAATTATAGAAAAAGGACCGGCCTCTTTTGGATACCTTTCTAAAGTTGCTTCGGGTGTAGCAATTACAAGAGATCCTGGCTCCAAGGGACATATTGATGGAGAAGAATTCCAAAGTGTAAACTTAAAAACGGACAGACATCCTGATGGACCATCATATGGTACATACAATAGCCTACAATGGCACATCATTGATCGCGAAGGGAATTACTTCTTAAGAGTCAAGGATACACTGAGTATCTATCGAAATGCTTTAACTTCAATTACGAGTTACCCAATAGACAAAAATTATAGAATAGAGGGAACCGTAGATGAGAAAATACCTCCCCATGCTAAGCTTAGTTATAAAAATATCCTATGCATGGATATCACCACAAAAATTGCCGCCGTTATCAAATTTCAATGGGAAGGAAAGGAATACGCCCTTACCGGTACGAATTCTGGTGATGAGAATTACATGGTTATGGTGCATGATATGACAACAGGAATAGATACCTACGGTGGTGGACGTTACTTGTATCCGAAGAAAGCAGATCAGAATGGCAAGGTGATATTAGACTTCAATAAGCTGGAGAACCCGCCATGTGTATTTACACCTTATGCTACATGTCCTTTGCCACCAAAGCGAAATCATTTACCCTTTGAACTTTTGGCTGGCGAAAAAATGCTTCATCTGTATTGAATATACTTTTCTGAAGTAACAAAGGTGTTTTCAATTCTCCGAGTATTCCCTAATTCCTTTTCTAAAACACTGACAAGAACTATCCTAGTAGGTATAGGCGACTACTCATATTCGAGCACTACTTTCGCTTAATCAAACAAATAGTAGTCATGATTTCAACCACTTATTTCTACCATTTAAAGCGTAATTCGCCATTCAAGTTTATTAGAGTTAATACCCTATGGGTCGTAGTCATCTACTTTTCATTGTTTCCAGCCGAGCTTGCTGTTGCACAAAATGAAATAGAACTCCGCACTGATGATCGTCGTACCTCGTAACACTACAGGAGAGGTAGTAAGCCCAGTAAAATGGATGCGCATCTATGACACTGCTGTAGATGCCTATCAATATTATGACGGGACATCTTGGTCTCAGGTCGGATCAGGAGGAGCTTTCGAACGAGTAGGCGCTCTTGTTAGGCAGAAAGAAGGTGCTGGCACCGATGACTTTGTGATAGGAAGAGATTCATTACCTAACAATGGAGAACATACCTCAGGACATTTTTTATTCTTCCACAAATCAAAAACGGCTTTTAGAGGCGGATATTTACAATCTTCTCCCAATTGGGTACCAGATTCCTTGGGCTTTTATTCCTTTGCCTTCGAGCTTAACGCAAAAGCGACGAAGATCTCAGCAATAGCTATGGGCCATTTAACCTCTGCAAATGGTTTTGTTTCAACTGCTATGGGCCCTAGCACCACTGCAAATGGTAATATTGGCCCAACTGCTTTGGGCCGTTCAACTATTGTAAATGGTGATGATGGGGCAACTTCTATGGGGTATCGTACCACTGCAAATGGTAACAGAGGTACTGTGGTAGGTCAATAAAATGACACACCTGTAAGTAGAAGGACAAGCTGTAACGGATATAAGCCCATTGTTCATAGTAGGGAATGGAAGTAGTCCTTCCAACTATAAGCACTGACCTAATATTCACTCCCCTCCTACCCTTAGAATCTATTCTTACTCAATAGCAGCATCATAAAGAGCATTCAATTTCGTAGGAACGAGAGCATGCATCCGCATTCTCCAATCTTTTAATTTTTGATATAACTCCTGAGTAATTTCAGGTCGCATATCTGCCAAATTTTTACGCTCGCCTTCATCCTTTGATAGGTCATATAGTTCCATGGCATGATCTTCGAAATATTCATGGAGTTTCCAATTTCCTGAGATTACGACGGAACCGGGACGCGTTCTAAAAAGTGGATCACGCCCATCATCGGTCTGCTGGTTATAGGCCTGTAGATATATAGGGAAATGCCAAAAAAGATCCCGTTTCATTATTTTTTGTCCCGCCAAGAGAGGTGAGAGATCTACTCCATCGAGCGTGTTTGTTTGTGGCTCAATATTTAGGATCTTTTGAAAAGTAGGAAAGAAATCCAAATTTGTCACTCGCGTGTTACAACTACCTCCCGCTTCTACTCTTCCTGGATATTTTACAATCAATGGCACTCGAATGCCACCTTCATAATAAGATCCTTTACCTGCTCTTAAGGGGTCTTGGCGTGAGATATCTCTTATCCCGCCATTGTCCGAAGTTAATACAACCATCGTGTTCTTTTCTAATTTCAGTTCTTTAACCCTTTGTAGTAGTCTTCCAATATTCTGATCCATAGAATGTACCATTGCAGCATACTCTGGATTATCTTGGCCAGCACTCCCTTTTTTACTTTTGAATTTGGCGAGCAATTCCGGTTTTCCCATGATTGGTGTATGAACCGTATAGAATGGAAGATATAAGAAGAAAGGATTTTGACTATTTGTTTCAACAAATTGAATAGCTTCATCTGTAAGGCGATCAGTGAGGTACTCCTTCTCAGGACCATCCTGAATATGATCAATCTTATACGGTGAGAAGTACCCACCCTTTCCAGGATTCCCTCGATCACTGCCTCCTACATTTATATCTATTCCCTGTAGCGTTGGATCAATACCCACATGCCATTTTCCAAAACTTCCCGTTACATAACCATTCTCTTGGAACATATCTGGCATAGTATAGACATCATCTTTTAGATGCTTCGTATTGGTGATTGGGATTAGCTTTCTGGTTTTCGGGTTCCCCCGATCAGATGGACTTACTGTGTAGACACCATGCCTCGGTGACTGCATTCCTGAGAGCATGCATGCCCTGCTTGGTGCACAATTAGCCGCTGAAGCATAGGCATTCATAAAGGTCATACCTTCTTTCGCAAGTTGATCAAGATTGGGAGTCTCATAATAATCACTTCCCATCAACCCTAAGTCTTTCCATCCTAAATCATCTACCACAATTAATATGACATTGGGCTTGATATCATCTGAAGCATTTGTTTGCTTTTGCTTACAACCCATATTAATTGCACTTAGGAAGCAGAACCACAGAAGTAGAATCAATTTAATATTGTTTATCATAGCTGAATTCATACTTTACAGAATAGCATTCATTTATAAAAATAGAATGAAGAGTCCACTCCAGAAAGTCATAATATCGGTAAACGGCCCTTTTGGCGATATTTCCATTATTCTCAACCCCCTTATGCTCAGGCATCACCGAGGTTCGAAAAATAAAAATATCATCCAAAATCTTCCATTTTCTGATGATCCTCACTTTCCGGAGTGGACTCAATGCATATAAATCTACTGATAACTGAGGGAAAAACGATATTTCAAAGGAATATATCCACCGCATTCTAACAAATCGAAAAGTAGCAGTATTTTTAATTTTTAAACCCGCATTAAGTTAAATGTTGTCGTTATAAAAGAAGAAAATACTAGAAAAAAAGGGGCTCCACAGTAATTTTTACCTCGTAATCATAGCTCTGTTACGATGAGAAGTAAAATAGCCGAAGGTGCCTTATTTTGAAGTAGTTTCATCTCGTAATAGATTATCTAATGCATAATGAGGGTTAAACCATCAAGAACGTCATGATCGAAAATAGGCATAATATAGGACTGGTAGTATTTCTTGGTATCTACTTCGTATTTATTTCCTGTGGGAATAAAAGCCCGGATAAAGAGACGGCTCAAAATTCACATCCTAACATCGTATATATCCTTGCAGATGATCTCGGGTACGGAGACCTAAGTTGTTATGGTCAAAAGCTTTTCAAAACGCCTAATATTGACAAATTGGCAAAATCCGGCATGATGTTTACCCAGCATTATTCGGGGAGTACTGTCTGTGCACCTTCGAGATCCGCATTAATGACAGGGCTCCATACAGGTCATACCTTCGTAAGGGGTAATAAAGAGGTCCGTCCAGAAGGACAACATCCTATCCCCGATGAGACTTTTCTCATTCCTGAACTATTAAAACAAAAGGGATATGTAACTGGCGCATTTGGAAAATGGGGCCTTGGATTTCCAGGTTCTGAAGGAGATCCTATGAACCAAGGTTTTGATAGATTTTTTGGATATAACTGTCAGCGATTGGGACATCATTACTATCCCTATCATTTATGGGATAATAGAGATTCTATTCCACTTATTGCCAATGCCGGCATGGCCAAGGAAATCTACGCGCCTTCTCTAATCCATGAGAAAACGTTGGAATTTATAGAAAGTAATAAATCCAATCCTTTCTTCTTATACGTTCCTTCTATCATTCCTCATGCCGAGCTTATAGCCCCGGAGTCTGTTATGCAAAAACATCGTGGAAAGTATCCTCCTGAGAAAGAATATACAGGAACAGATAGCGGACCGCAATATAGACTTGGCCCCTATGAATCACAAAAGGAATCGCATGCAGCCTTTGTAGCCATGATAGCCATATTAGACAATCAGGTTGGAGAGATAATCGACAAATTAGAATCTCTTGACATCGCAGATAATACAATCGTGATTTTCACTTCTGATAACGGACCACATAGAGAAGGAGGAGCAGATCCTGAATACTTTAATAGTAATGGTCCACTCAAAGGTGCAAAGAGAGATCTTTATGAAGGGGGCATTAGAGTTCCTATGATCGTCAAATGGCCTTCTAAAATCAAAGCAAATACTACTTCGGATCACATATCTGCATTTTGGGATGTGATGCCTACGATAGCCGATATTACATCCGCTGACATCTCCTCATCGATTGACGGAATATCATTCTTGCCTACGCTTCTGCAACAAGCACAAACAGAACACGAATACCTCTATTGGGAATTTCATGAGAGAGGTGGCCGGCAAGCAGTGAGAAAGGGAAAATGGAAGGCAGTAAAATACAATGTATTAAAAGAACCGCATCGCCCTCTTGAACTATATGATCTTGCAAATGACATATCAGAAGATAACGATGTCGCTTTACAATATCCAGAGGTCGTCCAAGAGATGGAAACCATTCTATCTCAAGCTCGTACCCCATCGGATGTATTTACTTTTGGAGATGCTGGATACCTACAGGAGAAGTAATAAATAGCGTCTTACGAAAGGGTCATTATCTGCGAAT
Organism: Saprospiraceae bacterium; assembly: GCA_047634015.1. GTDB lineage: Bacteria > Bacteroidota > Bacteroidia > Chitinophagales > Saprospiraceae > JAJRXG01. The sequence continues at coordinate 999 of JBLIDB010000254.1, read as the reverse complement.
ATTGCAACCCCAAAACCTTATGCTGCGAAACGTAATTAACGATTATTATTGAAACTATGCGGACTACCCAAATGTTATATAAAAGAATGTTTAGTAACGAATCGAAAGAACCAAAACAGGTCAAAAGAGAGTATTATGTCTTTAGTGTTTGATGTATTCTATTCTACATGTATTGAAGTGATTTAAAAATGGAGGGTTGAATCGAGAGTGAAGGCTTTTGGTTATTGACGAAGCTAATTTTGAGTCTCATAGCCAAAGCTATGGAGCGCAAAAAGCTAAAGTTCAATGGACATAATGGTCTGGTTTGCTCGGAGATAGTCATTGTATTCTTAAATCACTTCATTAAGTAAACTATAATATTATATGAAGGGATTCTATTACATTATTATGTTAATTCTATTGCTCATCTCATGTAATTCTGATGGCAATGGAGATAATATAAAACCAAGTTTAAGCAATATTACGGAATCAGTCTATGTTTCTGCAAGCGTAGTGCCAAAAGACACGTACTATTCCCGTGCTTCGAAATCGGGTATCATTCGAAATATCTATGTCGAAGAAGGAGACATGGTAACAAAAGGTCAAGCTCTTTTCAAAATCAGCCCTTCTACTGATGTCAATAACAGGTTAATCATTGCAGAGATTTCTTTACAAGAAGCTGAATTGAAATCTACCGGCGAATATAATCTATTGAAAAATATAGATTTTGAATTACGCACACTCAAAGAACAACATGTAATAGATTCAATGAATTACAAAAGAAGGCAGTGTCTCTGGAACCAAAAAATTGGGAGTAAGAATGCATTAGAAAAATCATTATTGAGCCCACTCCAGAAAGTAGTCAAAATTGACATGGGACTAAATTTATAAAATTGAAAAGTGTTGGATTTCATTTTTATAATATCTTGTAGTAGAAGCATTCAGTATGTACCACAAGTGCAAAAGAAGTAAATAAGATGCAAATTTAAAGTTTTTACCAACAATTCGAGTCATATTGAC
>JBLIDB010000253.1:0-6711 GCA_047634015.1 Saprospiraceae bacterium | reverse complement strand
AATCGTCCAATCTCAGCACCTTATCATGCTTCAATCGACTTAACAACTGACTCTTTCCGATTCCTTGGCGTCCTGTAACGAGGACATTCACTCGCTTATGAAACAATTCATTGATCTTCCGGATCTTTTCTTTTCTTCCGATATGGATTTTGGTTAATCCTTCTGTGGCTTCTTGATCAAGGATGAATACATTCCGACGTGGGAAAAATGAGCGATACGCTCGTTTGTGCCAGGATTGCTTTTGAAATCGTTGTATTACAGCCTCTTTCTCTTGCTCTGCGACGTGTAGATATATTTCTGTTGTCTTGGTAGATTCATGTCCCAATAATGCCTGTGCCGTTCTTATATCTCCTCCGTGATTCACCACTTTAGTGGCAAACGTATGTCGCAACATATGCGGGTTGGCCGTCCAGAAGGAATACTTCTTTATCATCTTCCAGATATTAATCCTACTGATATGGCCAGAACTGGAACGCCTCGGAAAAATATATGCTTTCCCTACTTTCTCTGGCAGTCGGATATATACATCTGACAAGGCTTCTAAGACCCGATTGGTCAAGGGTATGGTTCGATAAATGGGATTGTCAGAACGCTTCTTGAGAGACGCTACCTTCATCCGCTGCCCTTTGAAATCAAAGTTTCTAATCTGAAGATTGGCTACTTCAGAAACCCGGAGACCACAATCGAGCATGATCAATACCATTAATTTATGTCGCGGATTGTGTGCGACATTTCCGATCAATCGCTCTTGATCCTTACTATTTAGTAGCGGTATTTCTCTGTTGTCTTCAATCATTTTTTTAGGTCGCCAACCATACAATGTTCTGTTTGATCCACTTTTCTTTGATTTTCCCTTCGATTCCCGCCTTCATATGTTTTTACTAACGGGGGTTATAGGGGGGTAACCGTATAGGCATAATGTTACCCTACGATTTTCACTAAAAGGTAACACTTATCATGCCGTATTCTGGAAGGATAGTGGAAGGAAAGGAGGCAAATACAGAATTTTATTCTGAAACAGGGGCTTAGAGAAGCGGAAATGGGCTTCAGAAGGAGTGGTTTAGCCTTGTAGGCGCTAAAAATGGCGTTTAGAGTGGTTTTTATGGTTGTTTTGGCGCTTTTGGGCGCATTTTGAGGGCCGAAAAGTCAATATGACTTGAAATACTGAGTGTGATCCTTGTTTTTTTTAATTCCTTATTTTCAATAGCTCTGCTTCTAAGGCGGTTTTAGCAATAGCCTCTTGAGCTGTTATCGTTCTTTTTAATAAATCATTTCTTTCATATGAATCATTGATCAAGTCAAACATTTCTTCATTGCCATTTGCATTTACCTTTAGCTTAAATGCTCCATTACTGATCGTCCATGCATCAGTTACTCCATCATCCATTTCAGAATATTGATACTCCCTAATTGAGTTATCATTACTTGTAAATAAAGATTTAAAACTTTTACTATCGTAAATTTCATTTGTAGAACTTCCGGCTATTTCGGCTATTGTGGCAAACAAATCTGTACTGGTAATTAAATTATCTACCGTTTCCAAACGCGTTATAGCGTTACCCGAAATGAACATTGGAACATTGACGCCACCCTGATATAATGTGTTTTTGGATGTAGTCTTTGAATATGGACTTTGAGCAACCTGATTAGGTGTACCATTATCTCCAATGAAGATGATTATAGTATTCTCTCTTTCATCAACTGGAATATTATCTAATAATCTACCGATCTGAAAATCCATTGCTTCTATAGCTGCCATATAATATGGTATTGGCTCTACTCCATTGACATAGGTCGGTAAGTTGCCTTGCTTGTGCATATTACTTGGAGGAACATGAAATGGTGTATGCGGAGCATTGTACGCTAACCATAAGAACCAAGGCTTAGATTGATCGGCAACCCAATTAATTGATAAATCGGTAAACTTTTCAGTAACGTAGCTAGTTTCCGTTCTGCTAACACCATCTTCAGTAAATTTCCATTCATAATAATCATCTACGACACCACGAATAACACCAGCGTAATAATCTATTCCAAATGATTCAGGATTTGCTTCTAATCCGTTGCCTGATAAATGCCATTTACCTATTAATGCGGAGGCATAATTAGCATTCGTATTATCACTGATATACTTCTGTAAGGCAACCTCAGATTGAGCTAAAATGTCACCAGCACCTTTTACATTGGTTCTATATCCATATTTCCCTGTAAGGATAGAAGATCTCGTGGGAGTACAAGTTGGGTATGTCCAGAAGTTGTTAAACGATAGTCCACTATTTCTAAGCGCATCAATATTCGGTGTACTTGGTTTTATGCTACCTTCTGTAAATCCATTGATAGCATCCTTTCCTAAGTCATCCGCTATGATAAAAAGAATGTTGGGCGATTCTATACTCGGCGACGCTACATCTGATGTTATATTAAGCGGATCTGTGGAACAGGATGAGAGAATAATCACAAAATAAATCGCTGAGATAAAGAAATTGGATTTTGGGTTTTTCATATTCTTAGTATCAATTGTCTTGGGGTTCTGTAGCAAGATAAAATGTAGAAAATCTTAATAATGCTACTCGATTATAAAACTTGAATTATTGGTGATTGTTAACTCACTACAATACGGAATATCAAAGGGTAAGCTGTCTTGCATTATACAATCGGATTCAATTATGATACTCCCTGAAAATCCAGTCGGAGGTAAAAATCCAACATCCCAATTTTGATCCAAAAAATAATTATCGTCTACATTACCTTGAAAGGTAAATTGAGAAATAAATGGGTTACTATATTTAATATCATTGGCAAGCGTAGAATCTGTCAGTGTTTTTAAGAATGCGAGTAAGGCTGATTTTTGTGTGGCTGTAAAATTCAACCGTACCGGATCGCCGCTCATATCTGTTAAGGCCGGTGAGAGGGTAGGATGTGCTTGAATCCCACTATTGTAATGCTCGATTACTTCTTCTAATGTTGCGAATCTACCGTCATGCATATAAGGTGCGGTGAGTTCGATATTTCGGAGAGAAGACGTTTTGAAACGAGCATCGAAAATAGCATTATTAGGGAATGTAGTTCCTGCGCCAGGATCGGTGGTAACGAGATCAAGTCCATTGTTTTGCGGGCCAGGATTAGCACTTATAAAACCCTCTGTTGTATGGCAGCCAAAACAAGCACCTCCGCCGTTTGGAATGGTCTGTAAAAATAACTGTTTGCCTTGATTTTCCTCCGTGGTAAAATTAGGGAAATTTGGACCTTGGCCAGATACTTGTGCCCTACCAACATCGTATTTGCTGCTATAGCTTACAATACTACGAACAAACTGAGATAACGCTTTTGATATCCGATCGGTTGTTACAATCGTATCCCCAAAGGCATTGGAAAAAAGGGCTGAATAATAAACCTGATTAGAAACAATGATGTCTAATTGCGCCAAAGTCAAACCCATCTCTACCGGATCTTGAAAAGGCATAAGCACTTGTTCTTCCAAGGTGGCAGCCCTTTCATCCCAAAAAAAACGTCCTCTTTGGTACCATCGAGAATTGATGAGCGTCATGGAATGTCGAGATGTTCTTCCTCCGTCAAAACCCACGCTTAATGTTGCGGAATCACTAAATCCATTAGCGGCCTGATGGCAAGAGGCACAGGAAATTGTGCCATTGGCACTGAGAGTCTTGTCATAAAATAGCACCCTGCCGAGGGTGGCACCATGATCAGTTATTGGATTGTCTATAGGAGTATTGTCAGTGCCATTAATAGAAGTGGGCAATGGAGAACCTGGCGTGTTGCTTGTAAAGTGTGTGGGTAGATCAAGGGTACTATAATTATAAGGAATATCAGGAAGTACTGGACTATTGGTAACCGGAGGTAAAGTTATGGCTCCAAATAAAATAGACAGTAAGCTTAAGAAGATATAAAATTGCGCTTTCATTATTTTGGTTCTAATCTATGGAATTGATCATGGTGTTCCTTTGTAGCAACCAATATTGTAAGGAAAATCATAAGTCCAATGATAATGATATAATTCTATCATTTCTCCATCCCACAGCACAGAACGCGTATGACCATGGCACTCATCTAAATCTGCAGATGTAAGCAATTCTCCACCTTCTCCATAAGGGCCATAAATACCAAATCCATCAAGCATATAACCCATAATTGCAGCATGACCAGATTCATGTGGATGAATGTGATCTTGAAGATCTTGCGCTGGAAAATGATAATGATATGTATTCGTCCCATCTGAGTGCCCGCCATAACTATCTAAGATTTCATGAGCTGCGGCATCTGTTCCAAGAGTGGAAGCTCCATGATATATGACACTACCCGTTAGTGAGATACCCGATGCACCAAAGTTAACACAGGTTGGTTGATCAGCCACTTCCGGAACCGCTGGAAATTCAAATAATATTTCACGAGCTAATATTTCATTCGGATTCCGATCGTATTGATACGCTTCGCTTGTTGGCTCTATAGGAAAAATCCCTGTAGGATGATCTGGCAAGGCATTTCCAGTGACTATACGTTTACCCTTACCATCCAGAAATACATTGAACTCACTAATCCAAGTAAGGTTTCCGGTTACCTGAGGTTTGCGGGTATAATCCCACGTGCCATCAGGGTTTGTCCAATCGCTTGCATTATTAGCTCCAGCTCCATCTACTGGAATTCCACACAGCCATAAGGATAATATGTCTGGTTGAGATTCGCCTTGTTGTCTTATTAAAATGTTATTAGGACTGGTGCCTCCAAAAGGTAGGTGGGTAAGATCAACTGTTTCATTTACGAATGGTTCTTCTCTGTCGGGGTCATCCTCCTGGCAGCCAAAAGCGGTAAATAACATAAGTAATAAGAAGGTAAAACGAGTCGTGGGTAAGATTATAAAATGCTTGTACTTCATGAGTAAGTATGATAATAAATATTGCTTCAAAAAATTTGGCATTAAAAACCGTTCAGGTTAAAGGAGGATAATCTGATTCCCGCTTTAACCAATTTTACATACAGCGCGAGTAAGCGTTCTCAAGAAGAAGTTTGTCAATCCTATTTTGTACTCATTCCAAGTAAAATAATTTATGGGTTCTTCATACTAATCTTGAAAGAACTTCTTGGCAGCGTTCCGAGATGTCTCAATGACAAAAAGATAATTGACGCCTATGCGTAAGTTGCGTGGATTATTACTCAAAGGATGATCTTAAAGTGGGTCGTCAAACCATACCTTCGGTGCAAGAATTTATAGGAAGTAAGATGGAATGAAGGGATTTAAGCGATCATGCTTATGGTAAATGAAAAGAGAGTTCTTGCGAATCATAAAATGTCCGTCCATAGAGTTCAATAAGGTGCACAATCTATGGACAGCATAGTTCATCTAAGTTGTTTTTGACAGTGCTTCGAAGGCATGCCTTTTAGGGCAGAGAAGAATACTTCTTTGACTGTGGTTCAGTCCCTGGAGGTCTTAAGAGAATAGGGTAGGGCTAGTGAAAATTCAGTTTGAAAAACTTGAATATTTTCTCCAAATATGAGAACATTTTGGGTGAAGTGTACCCCGCCTATTTTGGGCAAAAGCGTACACTTTTTTGGGGTGTGGAAGGGTGATATTGGGTAGGATACCGCATTTTATTTGGTGGAGGTCCTATATTTAGGTCGCAGATGTGTTCATAAAGATGAAGAGGGTCGGTTGTATATCGGCCATGAGATGGAAGGAGAGATTGATTTGAAGGAAGTGAGGGTTGAGGAGTTGTAATTGATTGATCTTTAGAGCAAAAAAATACATCCTCATCATCACTTTTTGTGTATCGGGTTTCTTCCTTTTTTATAGAGTACATAAATATCAAAAACTACATAAACTATCCCAATAATTGCAAATATCGGTACTGCCGCAGTGAATCCTTCATATCTATAAATTGCTATTGCGCTCGCTAAAAAGATCAAACTAAATAGATATGCAACCAATCGTTTTAAAGTATTTTTTAGAGTCCATTCCGGCTCATTTTCTATTCTTAACTCTTCCTCTTTTATTTCATGAAGCGCTATCTTATTTATGTCTTTAACTGTATTCGATTTTCGATAATAGTTGATAAAGCTAACTCGGTTCGTTTTGTTGATTCCGAAGAAATCCGGCACAGAGAAAAACCCTGGTTCAATAATACTATTGATTGATACTTTATTCGCTTTTCTTAAGATAGTGATCTTTTGAGGATCTCTACTCTTCCACATGTTGTAGCCGATTGCTTCAGCAAATTTACCATCTAATTTTGTGATGCTCCAGTTAAGTCTATTTGAAGCTGCAAGTACCGAATTCTTAAATTCTTCATCTGTTCTTTCTGCTATGATCTCATGGTATCTAAGTTCTCGCCATTTAAAGTATCCAATTAGTAGGCTCAAGAAAGCGAATACTATTTGAGTTGTTGTAGAAAATGTATTTACCATATTATCTCCTCTCAATTTGTAGAAGAGTTCAAACGCGGGAAATATTAATGGTACGAGCATAAATGAATAATGCCCTATGTATTGAGTCGTACTTAATTCAATTCGATTACTTGGAGTGATATTTTGATTCACTTTATTTATTCTACTTGCTCATAAATCAAGAACATTCCCTCATTCTCTTGGGCCATTCCGTATAAGGCTAACTCTACAGGTTTGTACCCAATGTCGTTTAGTTAAGGGAAATCGAGCTAATTATATAATGATAAGATCTAAAGTGTTGTACCTTTAAGAGGT
>JBLIDB010000252.1:0-6797 GCA_047634015.1 Saprospiraceae bacterium | reverse complement strand
GCAATGCTAAACGGTGGCTATTGCGAATACACCATATGATAAAAGGAAAGTATTTACAATCCTATCTCAATGAATTTTGCTACAAGCTTAATAGAAGATATTTTGGCGCAAAATTATTTGATAGGGCTATCATCGCAGTCGCTGATTCTTATGGGTAACTTTGCGGACACTCACAATATATAATATATGATTCTATGAAATATTAAGAGATTACCATTATACCTAATAGTAATTTCAGTCGAAAAAACACATTCTAAGAAAAGTCTTGCACTACGCAGTTTCATTATTCTCAGGGCTTCGTAATTGCTTGATTTTTAAGTTTAACGCAGCATATAAAAGCGTGACGAACGGACTCAAATAATTAAAAAAAGCATACACAAAGTACTCACCAACACTAACCCCAAGCACACCTGATTGATATGCTCCACAAGTATTCCAAGGCACTAATACAGAAGTTACTGTTCCTGAATCTTCAAGTGTGCGACTGAGGTTCTCTGGGGCAAGATTTCTATCCTTATACGCTTGAGCAAACATTTTCCCAGGAACTACAATCGCCAAGTACTGGTCGGAGGCAGTAACATTCAATACCAAGCAACTGGCTACCGTACTTGCAAACAACCCGAATGTAGTCTGTGCAAGATCAAGAAGGGCTTGACTAATTCTGGCTAACGCACCTATCGCATCCATTACGCCTCCGAATACCATCGCACAGATGATGAGCCATATAGTTGTTAGCATTCCATACATTCCTTTAGCAGAGAATAGGTCGTTGAGACTAGGATCTGAGGTTTCTATGGAAGTACTAACAGTCATCGCTGTCATAACCCCTTTGTACGCCGATTCGAAGGTCAACTCGGTTGCTCCTGTTATATCCCTTACAATATCTGGCTGAAATATAATCGCAAATATTGCACCTAATAATGTACCTACCATAAGAGCAATTAGTGGTTTTGTTTTTCTGACGATCATTAGAATCACTAAGCCCGGAACCAAGAAAAGAATAGGACTAATATGAAATGAGGCGTCAATGGACGCCAATATTTCAGAATGATCTGCAACTCCAGAGGTGTCGCGAGTGAGGCCTATTATTATAAATATAATAAGCGTGACAACGATCGTAGGTACAGTAGTTAATGCCATATATCTAATATGATCGAATAATTCTGCTCCGGCCATAGCGGGGGCCAGATTAGTAGTATCAGATAACGGGGACATTTTATCACCGAAGTAGGCCCCAGAGAGCACTGCTCCAGCTACCATGCCCAATGGAAGTCCTAAAGTTTTTCCTATACCTATAAGCGCTATTCCAACTGTTGCAGAAGTAGTCCAAGAGCTTCCGGTTGCGATGGAGATAATAGCACATATTATTACTGTAGCTGGAAGAAATATAGTAGGATTCAGAATTTGCAGTCCATAATAAATCATAGTAGGAATGACTCCACTGATAAGCCAAGTACCTGAAAGTGATCCGACCATTAGTAGTATGAGAAGTGCAGAAGAGGTAGATTTTAGGTTTAATGAAACTTCTTCCATCATGCGTTTATAGTGCACCTTATTTCTAAATCCGACAATTGCTGCCACAGCTGCACCCAATAGCAACACAAATTGGTTAGATCCACTAAGGGCATCATCGCCAAATACTGAAACATTAAATGCCAACATTATAACCAGTATAATTACTGGCAAAAGGGCCTCCCAAATGTTTAATTCTATATTCTGTATAATCTTATTGTCTTCCATATAATGAGCCGATGATAATTAGTGATGGGCAAAATAAGCAGAATATTTTAGCATCTCCTATCCATACTCATATTAGGATGAGCAAGATATTTTACAAAAATGTTGGGGGGTAGGGAATTTATACTTTGCTTTTATAGTTGTTGCTTTGAATATATAGTTAGAGGCTTATTGATTAATAAGGCTTTCTTAATAAGCGTAAATGCCGAAGAAAAAACAACAATTCAAAGATATAGTAGGAAGTGAGAAGCCCACAATAGTGGATTTTTTTGCTACATGGTGTGGTCCTTGTAAAATGATGAAACCTGTACTAAAAGAGTTGTCAAGTGATCTCAAAGGGAAAGCGCGGATATTGAAAATAGATATTGATAAGAATAAGCAACTTGCTAATAAATTAGAAGTGAGAAGTGTTCCTACGATAGCTATTTATCAAAGAGGGAGGATTGTTTGGCGGAAGAGTGGAGCTATGACTAAAGTTCAATTAGCCAAAGCGTTAAAACCATATTTAGTAGCAGAAGGCTGATCAAAATGAGGGCTTTACATATGATTAAAAATTTAATATGATTCCCAAAAAAATAGTTTTTGGACCATAATAATAAATGAAGCACTACATGATATAATAGTGTAACTTTGTTAGGCAAGAGGTGAGTAATTCTATTTAGTCAACGGATTATAAGTTTTTAGCATCTTGCTTTCTATTTGATTATTAATTTTTTTATTTTTTTATATGAATATTTTTGTTGCTAAGTTGTCTTACGATACAACAACAGAGGAACTAACTCAGGTTTTCGAAAGATACGGAGACCTTGATTCTGTCAAGATCATTATGGATCGTGACACTGGACGTTCTAAAGGTTTTGGTTTTGTTGAAATGCCAAACGATGAAGAAGCTCAATTAGCTATTGATGAGCTCAATGATTCTGAAATAGACGGACGACAGATTGTCGTCAAGAAAGCGAACCCACCATCTGGTGATCGACGTGGCGGCGGTGGCGGCGGACGCGGTGGTTATGGCGGCGGTGGTGGTAATCGTGGCGGTGGCGGCGGATACGGCGGCGGCGGCGGAGGTCGTGATCGGTACTAAGATTATCGTTATAAATGATAACAAAAGAGACTTACATATATTATGTAAGTCTCTTTTTAGTTAAAACTCATTCTAATCGGTGATATGAGCCACTATAGTATAGTAGAGGATCATCATCTTTGTGTTCCACACTCATGTGCCGCACGAGTCCTATACATATCTGATGATCTCCAGCTTGATATAATTCTGATAGCTCACAATCTATCCAAGTCAAACAATTGGAAATAATGGGATTTCCTAAAGGTGAAACTTTAGACTTGTGAAGCTTGAATCGCTCATTGGATTCTATATGAGGATTAGCAAACAAATTGGAGATATCCTGTTGATCAACTGTGAGGATGGAAACGGTAAACTTCTTAGCGATCTTTAATTGTTCTATGAATGAAGACTCATTCTTTATACAACATAGAATCATTGGGGGCTCCATCGAAACGGAGGCAAATGAATTTGCCGTAAAGCCATAAGGTTGATCATCTACTTGAGTAGAGACGACAGTAATGCCCGTAGCAAATTGTCCCATAGTAATCCTAAAATTATTCTTGTCCACTTTTTCTTATTTAAAGGTGCGAAGCTAGAAATAAGTTGCGTTTTTATATACTCATGGAGAGATTATCTATTTTGAGGTAATTATTGTCTGACCTTACTAAACTTTCAAAATGTCTAAATATATCCTCGCATTCGATCAGGGAACCACAAGTTCAAGAGCAATACTATTTGATAAAGAAGGAAGCATCATCTCAAGTGCTCAAGAAGAGTTTACTCAGATCTTCCCAAAGCCAGGATGGGTAGAGCATAATGCGCTGGAAATTTTGCAAACCCAATTAAAAGTAGCCAAACAAGTCATGTCACAACATGGTGCTACACATGAAGATATAGCTGCGATTGGGATAACGAATCAAAGGGAAACAACGCTCATCTGGGATAAACATACTGGACAGCCAATATATAATGCCATTGTATGGCAAGACAGACGTACTTCAGAATATTGCGATACGCTTAAAGAAAAAGGTTATGAGGACTACGTAAGGTCTAATACTGGGCTTGTAATAGATGCTTATTTCTCAGGGACCAAGATTAAGTGGCTCCTTGACAATGTTGAGGGAGCTCGAGAGAGGGCAGCTCAAGGAGATCTACTGGCAGGAACTATAGATTCATGGTTAGTTTGGAATCTAACAGAAGGAGCTGAGCATATCACGGATTACACCAACGCCTCTAGAACCCTTATATATAATATAAAGGACTTGAAGTGGGATCATAAGATGTTGAAAGAGATGAATATTCCTAAATCTTTACTGCCAAAAGTGAAACCATCAAGTCATGTATATGGGAATACAAGTTTATTAGGTGGAAGTATTCCGATCGCGGGAATAGCGGGAGATCAACAAGCGGCATTATTTGGTCAAGCTTGTCATAGTCCAGGGATGGCGAAGAATACATATGGCACCGGTTGCTTTATGTTGATGAACACAGGAGAGACACCTGTTGAATCAAAAGCAGGATTATTAACTACGATTGCTTGGGGTATAGATGGAAAAGTTACTTATGCCCTGGAAGGTTCCATCTTTATCGCGGGAGCCGCAGTTCAATGGCTTCGGGATAGTGTGAAAATGATTGATGAAAGCTCGGATTCAGAGTACTTCGCTTCCAAAATTGAAAAAACAGATGGGGTGGTGGTCGTTCCGGCGTTTGCAGGTTTAGGAGCCCCATACTGGGATCAATACGCACGTGGAGCTATTTTCGGTTTGACAAGAGGTAGTACTAATTCTCATATTATTCGGGCAACCTTGGAGTCTTTAGCATATCAAACCAGAGACGTCCTCGATGCGATGAATAAGGATTCAGGAATTGAATTAAAAGCGCTGAAGGTGGATGGTGGTGCCTGTGCTAACAATTTGTTGATGCAATTCCAGTCAGATATCTTAGGGGTTCCAGTAGAGCGTCCAGAGGTTATTGAAACAACGGCTCTTGGGGCAGCATACCTTGCAGGGTTAGCAGTAGGCTTCTGGAAGAAAGAAGATATTTCCAACAAGTGGCAATTAAATAGGCGTTTCGAACCATCAATGGAGGAAATAGAAAAAGAGCGTTTGTATAAAAGATGGACCGTAGCAGTTAAGCGAACGATGAACTGGGAGAAAGAAATCGAAGCATAGATTTCTAATTATTCGAAAAGAATACACTTTTACATTTTCCTTCTTTAGGGAGGACTTGCCAAATAATTGTTAAGGAGTTTTATTTGAAAGGATCATCCATACTTTTTGAAAATCAGCCTAACCCATTCAATGAAGCAACGGTAATATCTTTCGAGGCCCCAGAAGCTTTTAGACAACGTTGAACGTATTTGATGTGACAGGCAAAACTATACTATTGAGATCTGATACTTTCGCGAAAGGATCTAACAATATCGAATTGCGGAAGGCTGAATTGAACGCTTCAGGAGAAATGTGCTATCAACTTGAGCGTGTTGATTTCATCGCTGCGAATAAAATAAAACTCGTTTATTAGGAATTTATGATAACGGGTTAAGAAATTGGAGCCATTCATTTTTTTTTGGATGGTCTCTTTTTTATTGCCAGAGTATTCAACTAATAGACCATTTTTATCAGGACTAAACAGAATTTTTGGATTAACATTTCTAAATTTATCATGAAGAATGTAAATTGCTGATCTTACGCAAAAACGCTTTTACTAAAATTACAAAATCTTGCTTAGTTGGCTTATTTGGATCTTTAAAACAGTACTAATTTTCGTACTACCATTTTTAGCATTATTAAGGGGCTCTGTATATCTACATTCATCTTATGAATTGGGCTCGTTTCTTTCTTTATTTGGAGGAATAATAATGTCTTTAATAGTTATAGTCATTTATATGACTTGGGGTTTTAGAAAGATAACCTCAAGAATTGGTGGGATAGGAGCTTTTAAGACAAGAGGGATATTTGCATTTCTACTCATTGCTGGTTTTTGTATCCATTGATTGTTTTTTATTTCTGGAGAGCATTTGAAGAACCCAGATTTAGCAAAGGAGTTGAGAGAACTTCATCCTATTATTAGAATGGTAGTGAGTACATTGGTAATAATGGATAAGGATCTAATTATTACCGACGGATCACGGACGCCGGAAGACTATAAACGAATGGGATTAAAAACTAAGAAGAACTCATTGCACTACATTCAAAAAGATGGGTATTCTTATGCATTAGATCTTAGGTCAAAGAATCGATCCATATTTGCAAATAATCTCCTTAGAAACTATATGCGTCTGATAGGATTGAGGACGTTAAGACATAGTGGAACGGATGACCACATTCATATATCACTCTTGAATCATAATCGACCTTGGGCAAAGTAATTAGCACAGTACAATAAATTTTTTAATAGCATGACTAAGATACCTCCCCATTATTCACCATCAGTAAGGGCTGGGAATATGATAATTACTTCTGGGCAACTTCCAATATTAAATAGGGAGACCAAAGAGGGCCCAGAATCAATAGAAGACCAAACCCGACTTGTGCTCAAGAAATTAGATAATATAATGAAGGAGTATGGCGTAACCAAAGAGCAAATTGTAAAAACCACGGCTTACATTACAGACATGACTTATTGGCCGGCGGTGAATTCAATCTATGCAGAATTCTTCGGAGATCACAAGCCAGCCCGTACAGTAGTTCCTGTCACTTCTTTAAACTTTGGTTGCAAGATAGAAGTGGATGCTGTAGCCATTATTGGGGAGTAAATATTAGCCCCGCTTAACATTGAGCATCACTTCTTTACAAATTGCTTGGAATAGGCCTTTTGCCCTTCTGTAATTTTTATAGTAAATAAACCAGAGGGGATATTTGATATTTGAAGGTGCATTTCAGTTTGTCGTTTTTTAGGCGGCCTTTCTGATGCTTGACTGTATTTCGTTCCAATACCCGCTCATACTGGCAGATCTCAATTTAATCATGTTGGTTAGCCCTTTTTTTGACCATCG
>JBLIDB010000251.1:0-6841 GCA_047634015.1 Saprospiraceae bacterium | reverse complement strand
CTTCTTCAGTCCCAAATTTTTCTTGAAATTCAAAAATTGATAGGTTTTCTAATTTGATGTCCATTTTCTAATTGTTATCCTTTGATATACAACGAGTTAACTCGTATATTTATTAGCCCTGTTCAATCACACCAATTACTCTTCCCGGTGCGAGATGGGTTCAAATGAACGGGAATAAAAGGGATAATAGGCTATGGACAGATGTTAAATACCAAAAACAAGCGGAGCAGTTTTGGAAAGATTTAGCAACACGGCTGAAGCACCACCCAGCTATTGTTGGATATAATATACTCAATGAACCATATCCAGAAGTAGTCTATAAAAAATATAGTTTTTGGGATGGAGAGCTTGTCAATTGGTACGAAGATGTGAAAGGCGGCGTAGGAGACCTGAATATGTTTTATAATGGAGTAGTTAATGCTATCCGATCAATTGACAAAGTTACTCCAATTATTGTTGAGTCAGGTTTGTTTTCAACCCCTTGGGCATTTGAATATCTCACCCCTATTGAAGACGAAAATATAATCTATTCTTTCCATATGTATGAGCCATATGTTTTCACCACAAAGAGGATAAACAAAGGAAGATATCGCTATCCTGATAAGATGTATATTGAAGATTTAGGTGCAGAGTTCCAATTAGACAAAGAAGGGTTAGCCGAATTCTTAAAACCAATACAGAATTGGTCTGATAAATATCAAATTCCATCTAATCAAATTTGGGTAGGTGAATTTGGTTGCAATAGGCATATAGAAGGAGTTGAAAACTATTTGCAAGATTTAATTTCAATATTCAATGAGCATAATTGGCATTGGTCATTTTATGCATATCGAGAAGATGTATGGGAAGCGATGGACTATGAATTGGGTAAAGAGAAAGTTTTTCATAAATATTGGGAATTTCAAGATTCAAACAGCCTTCATTTTCATTATGATGACATTTATGGACGAGTAAAAGACAATAGCTTATGGAATGTATTCAAAAAAGAATTTAAATAAGAACATTGATCAATGTTCGAGATCATTGCAGGAGAAAGCCGGCTCAATATACGCAAGCAATTGATGCTTTCTGTTCTATTTGATACTCCTTCCCTTCAGTGGACTCTTACAGAGTTGAAAGTCAATTCTTCATCGGCGGCGCGCCATGCTCTAAATCGTGCACGAGCAGCAGATAGTCCTTCAATGGTGCGATCGCGGATGATGTCCTTTTCTAATTGATCAAGTGTCCCGAATAGGGGTACTCATAAGAAGTAGTCGAATAGCCGAAATTTAGCATTTCCCCCCATAACCCCACCTATGTAAAGTAGAGCTAACGTTTCTCAGCGAGAGCCTCAAATATGATATTAGTAAATATATCATCCCGCTAATATATCCTACATCTTTATTCCACACATTCTCGAATATTAAACTCTACAACTGCACCCTCTTCTATTTCTGTATTTATATTAAATTCTATTCCGTTTAAAGTCTGAAATTTCAAATCACTTGAGGCAGCAATTGTGACATCTAAAGTAATGAAGTCCCTACTCTTAAAAATAGTGGAATTACTCCATTCATTGAGAAGAAAATTATCAATCATTTCATTTTCCGCAGAAAATCTAACATTGACAAAAGCACTGCTGGTAAGTCCATCATTACTAGTCTGCCATCTCAAGAGATAGCTCTTCCCTTTCACTCCAGAGGATGAAGAAGTACCAGAAGATACATCTACAAAAATTCCTCCTTCTCCAAAAACTATACTCCATGCTCCCGAGCCGACTGTAGGCAAATTAGCTACCAAATCAATACTTGTAATTATATCATCGCTCACCACTGCCCTTGTAGGGGGCAATGCTTTCAAATTTATGAAAATTCGACATTGATTTTGGAAGGGCGGGACCCTACTCTATCAGATGTAAGAGCTTAGGCCTATATTGGAACAATACAATTATAGGAGATGTCTTTATACTATAACTTTAGTTATGTTAAGTAGGGGTGCTAACATGATATCTTTACAATTTCTGAACCAATAATTTTCACTACTATTTTTATCTTTATATCTCATCAATAACAATCTTGATACATTTGAGTTGGAGAAGGTATTTTAGTGTCAGACATACAATATTCACTCTAGTCTCCTTACTTTATTTTTTAGTACAGACAAAAAAAGAGCCTATATATCGGAATATACAGGCCCATTATATTGCTGTGCTATTTTCTATTTATTCACCATCAATTTCTGTTACGTTACCATCCAAGTCAAACTTTATTTCTACGTCGTTACTCAGTTTTACTTTATACTCTGTGGGGCAACTCTCAGCCTCAGTAATGGTTTCGGAAGGATAATTAAGTGTTAGATAATCTGTAATAACTACTGGTAATAGTGAAGCCAATACATCAGCGCAATCCCCATCATTATCCTTAATAATATTACCTGCAAGGTCAAATTCCAATTCTATGTCATTCGTTAGTGTAACCTCATACTTTTCATCGTCCTTTTCCGCTTCTATTATTGTTTCATTTGGGTAATTGGTAGTAATATAATCCAAAATGACTTGCGGAAGTAAGGATGGATCAATGTCTTCACTCTCTCCTTCTCCATCTCCTTCATTACCAGATATTTCAATAAAATTACCTGCGAGATCAAACTCTAATTTCAATCCGTTGCTCAGTTCGATTTCAAACTTATCAGAATACTCTTCGGCCTTCTCTATAGTATCCAATGGATAATTACTGGCTACATAATCCTTAATGGCTTGGGGCAGAGTTGATGGATCAATCTCATCACTTTCATTTTCATTCTCTTCTCCCGAAACTTCAATGAAGTTTCGGGAGATCAAACTCTAACTTCAATCCATTGCTCAGTTCAATTTCAAACTTATCGGAATACTCTTCGGCCTTCACTATAGTTTCCATTGCATAGTTACTGGCCACGTAGTCCTTAATGGCTTGTGGTAATGCTGTTGGATTTATTTCTGTACCTCCGTTATTATCGCCATTTCCGCCTGAAGATTCCACAAAGTTACCTGCAAGATCGAACTCCAGTTGTATCCCGTTGCTAAGGTTAACTTCATACTTGTCTGTATAAATTTCTGCCTCTGTGATGGTTTCCATCGGATAATTAGCAGTGATATATTCCTGTATACTCATCGGCAAAGCAGAAGGGTTAATATCTTCCCCATTGACCTCATTCTCTCCAGAAACTTGAATAAAAACCCCGGATAAATCAAATTCTAATTGCAAACCATTGCTTAGAACTAGTTCGTATCCCTCCGTATCTTCCTCTGCACTAATAATTGTCTCCGAGGCATAATTCTCAGTGATATAATCTTGTATCACTTGAGGAAGGGCACTTGGGTTAATCGTCTGAAGGGCAAACCCTTGGTCATCATCCAAATCATCAATAGCACGAGATACAACATCTCCAAATTTGTTAACTGTGATTCGTTTCTTGTTCTTAAAATCTATTTCCACGTTCTCTGATATTGAAGTCATTTCTTCTATAATCTCATCTCTATAAGAACTATAGATTCTTAGCTGCTGCCACCAAGAAAATTGGTCGAGCATTAACACATTGGGGTCGATATTACTTTCTTTTGTTGCCTTTGATAAGGGATAACCATTCTCGAAAAATAGCACTTCAAGATTGTCATCGAGGGTAAGAACGTAATTATTATATTCATTGTCCGGAATGCTTTTGTGCATAGAAAAGACACAATTTTTTGCTCAGTAAAAAACACTTGAAAACTTGCTAAAACGGCCTTTGGTATGTCATTAATTTTTGGCACTGGCGCGATAAATAGTGATTCTACATTTATCTCTTCTGAAGTATTCACAAACGCTTTGTCCTTGAATATCTCTTCCTGAAGATCATTTAGTTCCTTACTAATCACATCTTCCTCATACGAGAAGTCCTCAGAGTAACTGAATAAGCCAATCATTCCAATAAACAGTAATAGATTTAATTGTTTCATTTTAATTGTATTTAATGAGTGATCAATTATGATTACTCGATTTTATTTCATTTTTTATGGACTCCAGCTCAATCTTCAAGTCTGCAATCATCGACTTTAATAAATATATTCCCTCTTGTTGCTCTTTCATAGCCTCAATAATAACAGGAGTAAAGGCACTTATTTTTATACCAGGAAGCGTAGTCTTTCCAGGTGCCATTGGGCTTGATTCTACGTCGTAATCCGTATCAACTATCACTTCTGGCATATATCTTTTAAGCTCTTCCATGTCAAAAGTAAACCCTGACGTTCCCTTCGCGGATTTATACGAAAAAGCATTGACGTTCATTACGCTCTTTAAAGCTCCCTCAATTGGTGTTGATTCTTTCTTAGTTATTGCGACTGGCATGAGTTCAATTAGGGCATTACATACAACCTTATCCCAATTTTATCCAGTTACAGTATTGCCTAAATCAAAAGAAGTACTTGAGTATGGTATAATGTCGCCATCGATACCTATTTTATCTCCTCCTACCGTTCCTATTTCTCGAAATAAAATCCCGCTAACAAATTTAATAACCGAGTTAGAATTTGGCCCGCCATCTGATTGAATAAGTATTTCACCATTGAGATTTATCTCATTCGGATCGATAGCTATATCCTGACTAAATAGAAAAGAGGACATCATTATCAATAGAATTGAATTAAGGTATTTTAAAAAGTTGAAAGATTTATGGTTTATCATGATTTCTAATTTATAATACAGGGCGCACCAATTAAAAAGTTGTTTTTGATAAATTATTTTATTCTAAAATTTAGGCCCAGAGTTATTCCTGCGCTATGATTTTTTTCACCTTTCAATCCTTGTGAGGACAATTGTCTCCGATAAGCTTCTTCCATATACATTGAAAAAGAAGGGTGTATATTATAGGCAGTCCCTATACTGACGGTAGCTCCCTTAATACCCCAAGAGCTATTCAATAAATTTACATTATGTATGAAGGCATCTCCATCAATAAACTTATACTCTGCTTCGTAATCTAAAAGTTTAGAAAACTGAAACCCTAAAGCGCAATAAAAATCGAAATCAGGTCCAGCATTATTAAGATGATATTGAAATTGCAAGGGGATATCCAGATAGTCTATATGATAGACGAATCCACGGATGTCGGCTCTTTTCTGAATTCTCTCTGGCTTCACCAAAGATGTCGGAATGGAAGATTTGTAGGCACCAGAGTAATCCCTGTATTGAAGGCCCATATTAAAGGAGAGAGGGCTCCTGGTATCTAATTGGATACGTATTCCATTATTGTTAATTTCTTGTAAGTCCTTATTATTATTAGAGGCGACAGCGTATATAGAAGTGTATGCAGAAACCTAGCCCCCAGGAGCGCTTTTCCTTAACAATTTTGATTGGTTGAGAAAATAAGGAGGTATAGGTAATTGGGTGCGGATCTAAAGTAAAAAGCTCTAATGGCTCTATTCCAATTTTAGAATCTCTTAGCAAAGGAAAAATAGTTGTTATTTCATTTCTATCAATTTCAGGCTCCGGTAGTTCTAGCGAAAAGCGTTATTTGTTCAACTGTTGCCTCAGTTCAGACAATTTTGACTGAGCATAAGTATAGTCAAGCATTAAGTTTTTATAATCTACTTGAGTCTCTAAAAGCGAAGACTTCAGAAGCAAATTTGTCTTAATGATTTCTTTTTGAAAATCTGTCATGGAATAGTTCGGAAGTTGTTTTTCTAAGACGAATGATTCATTGGAATATTGAGGAATATAAATGGTATCGTGTTTATATATAGTTCTGACAGCGCCCGACTCTTCTATATCCAGCAATTCATTGGGCAAAACCTCTTGTTGAACTTGAGAATAGGATGACCATATCCAATGTCCAACAAACCCGGAAGCAAAAACTCCTAAAAATGCTAGCCATAAAGGAATTACATATAGTTTTTTTTGAGGCATTGCTTCTACCTTATGCCAAACGCACTCATCAATTGGGTGGTCTCCTGGCTGATCCAATTCCGACTTGATGTGATTAAATAAATCATTCATGAGATTTGACGGTTTCGTTGCGTAATTGAGATAAGATTTCGGAGTTTCTTTTTGGCCATTGCCAAATTGGATTTTGAAGTTCCTTCTTTGATGCCTAACATTTGAGCTATTTCCGTGTGCTTATATCCATCTATTACAAATAGATTAAAACAAAGGCGCATACCTAGTGCTAAAGTTTGAACGAGATTCATGATCTCTTCATGAGCCAATTGGCTAATTGCATCATCGGATCTTGGAATAAGTATGACTTCATCGATATCAAGGAAGGGTTCTTTCTTATATCTGTAAAAATCACTTACGGCATGGATAATAATTCTTCTGAACTAAGAAGAAAAGGGATAATCCGTATTGAACTGCTTGATTTTTTTTAAATACTCGAATGAATGAATCACTTAAGATCTCATTGGCGTCCTCATTCTTTCGGGCATATCGTAAACATACAGACATTCCTAGCGAATAGAATTGCTCGAACAACTTGCGTTGAGCTTTATGCTCGCCTTTGACGCAAGCTTTTATTAAGGCATTATCAGTGTTATAAGAGTTCATTCCTATATTTAAATATACAGGGCTCAAGACGCAAATGGTTGTATCGCCGTGGAATTAAATATCGAACAGATCCTCCTACGGCATATCCAATACTTATATCAGTGGAAAAATTCTATCACGGAGGAAGGCCATCTTTTCTTAATATGAATGTCCGTAAAGATACCTAAGCGCAAATAGGTTGCACTATGGCGTGTATACTTGTATCAAAAAGAGATATGAGCATATTAAGATTTATGGAGGACTTTCCAGATGAGCGCAGCTGTCGCATTCATTTTAAAGCACAAAGAGAGAAAGAAGGTGTACTGTGT
>JBLIDB010000250.1:0-6879 GCA_047634015.1 Saprospiraceae bacterium | reverse complement strand
TATTGAAGTTCAAAACAAATTAAATAACCGACCAAGAAAGAGGTTTGGGTACAAAACACCCAATGAAGTTTTTGCGAAAATATTGGACAATCAAGTGCACGTTGCATTTATTAGTTGAATCCAGGATTACTAATATTACTTCGTAACACAAGTAGATAGATGAGTCTATCATTAATATTTAAATACAGAAGGATTGCGGAGATCTTTCAGTTATAACGTCCAATGTTTCTTCTTAATATTGCTCCTTATCGCTTGGGAAATTACCACTTTTTACATCAGTTGCATATTGCACAGCGGCATCTCTCATAGCATCATAAAGCTCTAAGTATCGTCTCAAAAATCTGGGCTTGAAATCTTTTGTAATGCCAAAGAGATCATGTGAAACTAATACCTGACCATCACATCCGTTTCCTGCGCCTATTCCGATTGTTGGAATATCTATGGATTTCGAAACTTCATGACCGAGAGCCGCTGGTATTTTCTCAAGGACAATTCCGAAGCATCCTACTTTATATAATAGTTTGGCATCAGATCGTAATTTACTAGCTTCTTCTTCTTGCTTAGCTCTTACAGTATAAGTACCAAATTTATAGATACTCTGTGGCGTTAGTCCTAAATGGCCCATTACAGGAATTCCTGCGGATAAGATCCGCTTGACAGAATCTATGACCTCCTTTCCACCTTCGAGTTTTACCGCATGGGCTCCAGACTCCTTCATAATTCGAATGGCACTTTTAAGTGCATTTTTGGAGTCTCCTTGATAGGTGCCAAATGGAAGATCTACGACCACTAAAGATCTTTTAACTCCTCTAATTACGGATGAAGCATGATATATCATCTGATCTAATGTTATCGGCAGGGTAGTCTCATGCCCTGCCATCACATTCGAAGCGCTATCTCCTACGAGAAGTACTTCTATTCCTGCTTCATCTAATATTCTCGCCATTGAATAATCATATGCGGTAAGCATAGAGATTTTCTCTCCTTGAGCTTTCATATTTCGCAAAACATGGGTCGTAATTCGCTTTACCTCTTTCGTAGCTGCGGACATATTCTCTTTTTGAAATTCTGGCAGGCAAAATAGGAGAATTATTAATCTCCTGCCAAGTTGACTGCCTTTTTGTCATTTTTATTTCTATTTATTTGACAGAAATGGTAGAATATGGCACTCGTTTTCACTTGGCATAAGGATTGAATAAACACTGACGTACAGCATTTTAAAAATCAATATTCAGAAAAATATAACATGGGAAAAATAATCGGAATTGACTTGGGAACTACCAACTCTTGCGTCGCCGTAATGGAGGGCAAGGAGCCGGTAGTCATCCCGAACGAAGAAGGAAGACGGACGACTCCATCTGTTGTGGCATTTTTAGACAATGGCGAACGTAAAGTGGGTGATCCTGCTAAGCGTCAGGCTATTACTAATCCGCAGAATACTATATCCTCTATTAAGAGGTATATGGGAAGACGTTTTGCGGAACTTGGAAAAGACGTTGATAAGGCTGCTTACAAGATCGTAAAAGGAGAAAATGACACTGTTCGCGTTGAGATAGGAGATAGAAAATATAGTCCTCAAGAGATCAGCGCAATGGTTCTTCAAAAAATGAAGAAAACTGCTGAGGATTATCTTGGCCAAGAAGTAACGGAAGCTGTTATTACAGTTCCGGCTTATTTTAATGATTCTCAACGTCAAGCTACTAAGGAGGCTGGTGAGATCGCAGGTCTTGAAGTGAAGCGTATCATTAATGAGCCAACTGCT
This sequence comes from Saprospiraceae bacterium, assembly GCA_047634015.1. Classification (GTDB taxonomy): domain Bacteria; phylum Bacteroidota; class Bacteroidia; order Chitinophagales; family Saprospiraceae; genus JAJRXG01. The sequence continues at coordinate 5,117 of JBLIDB010000250.1, read as the reverse complement.
GCTGCACTTGCATATGGTTTAGATAAGCAGGGAAAAGATAGCACGATAGTGGTTTATGACCTTGGAGGTGGAACATTTGATGTATCTATTCTCGAATTGGGGGATGGTGTATTCGAAGTAAAATCTACTAATGGTGATACACAGTTAGGAGGAGATGATTTTGATCAAGTGCTGATTGATTATTTCGCTGATAATTTTAAGTCACAAGAGAACATTGATCTTCGTAAAGATCCATTGGCGCTTCAGAGACTAAAAGATGCCGCAGAGAAGGCCAAGGTTGAACTTTCTTCTTCTAATGAGACGGAAATCAACTTGCCATATATCACAGCAGTAGACGGTGTTCCTAAGCACTTCGTATTGAAGCTTTCACGAGCGAAGTTCGAAGCTTTGGCGGATGATCTTGTTACAAGAACATTAAATCCATGTGCAGAAGCACTTAAGGATGCTGGAATATCTAAAGATGAAATCGATGAAGTAATCTTAGTAGGAGGTTCTACTCGTATACCAAAGATTCAAGAAGTTGTTGAGAAATTCTTTGGCAAGAAGCCAAATCGGAGCGTTAATCCTGATGAGGTAGTAGCCGTAGGAGCGTCTATCCAAGGAGGTGTATTGAGTGGAGATGTTCAGGACGTACTTTTATTAGATGTTACACCATTATCACTTGGTATTGAGACGATGGGAGGTGTATATGATGTTGTTATAGAGTCTAACTCTACGATCCCTACTAAGAAGTCTAAGACCTATTCTACAGCGGCTGATAATCAGCCATCTGTAGAGATACATATTCTTCAGGGTGAGCGGCCTATGGCGACTCAGAATAGAAGCGTAGGTAGATTTATTCTCGAGGGTATTCCACCTGCTCCGAGAGGTACACCACAAGTCGAGGTAACATTTGACCTTGATGCCAATGGTATTCTTAGTGTATCTGCAAAGGACAAAGGAACAGGTAAGGAGCAAAATATTAGAATCGAAGCTTCTACTGGTTTATCAGATGACGAGATAGCTCGTATGAAGGCAGAAGCAGAAGCAAATGCTGATGAAGATAAGGTAGCACGTGAGAAAGTTGACAAACTAAATGCCGCAGACTCACTTGTATTCCAAACAGAGAAGCAAATCACGGAATATGGAGAAAAGATTCCTGCTGAGAAGAAGGAGGCTATTGAGACTGCTTTATCAGATTTGAAGGAGGCACATAAGATTCAGGATTTAGACAAAATCGATAGTGCGACCGAAACGCTCAATGCCGCATGGCAAGCTGCAAGTCAGGATATGTATAGTGCACAGCAAGGTGAAGGTGGTGACCCTACAGCAGATGCTGCTGGAGGCGACGAAAGTTCCGAATCCGATGATGTAACTGATGTTGAATTCGAAGAGGTAGATGAAGTAGAGAAATAAATTTCTGCTTTAGATATTGATCAAATAGAAAAAGAGAGGCTACTGTTAATTCAGTGGCCTCTCTTTTATATATAGAGTATATTTTTTTCGTTTAAAAAGAAAAAACACAAAATGGACTCTGGGTCTATCATCATAAGAAAAGTTAATGGTGTTCTCTCCTCTTGCGCTAATTGTATGACTGGACTCTTTATCAATTCCATCGAGATCTATAATAGTCTCAGATCATTTTCCCGCTCCATCTGCTTCAGATAAATCTGAGCTGAACTATGAAAGAAACAATGCAAGGATAGATTTTGGAGATATCCCTGTTGATGGTTGCTCATTTTCAGAAAGTCAAACACAGTCATAGCCCTATGGAGAAGTAAGTACCTTACTAAACGTTGAGCTTACGGGCGATGTAAGCATTCTTGATATAAATGGCTCACTATTAGGTCAGATGGTAGAACAGTGCACAGTATTAAATCGTTAATAGGCTTATAAGTCAAAAAAATATAACGTCGATCTGGAATTATTTTCGAATTACTATTTTTTGTAACTGATTTTACTTCTAACTATTTCGTCATCTCAAACGTTATCTTCATATTGTATCATAATTATAGATGAAGAATCTTATTGCCATATTTATTTGGAGTTTATTGTTGGTTGCTTTTGCCTGCAGTACTACTAAGAAAATTAAGGATGGATCTACTGCTTATCAGCAGAAACAATACGCTGTTGCTATTGAGATGCTGGAGCGAGAGATCATTCAATACGAAGAAGGAGAGGAATATGCGAAGTTGGCTTTTATGTTGGGGCAATCCTATAAGAATCTAAATGATTCTAAAAGCTCATTAAAATGGTTGATCCAAGCCGCCAAGAACAATTATGGACCGGCGGCGTATCTCCAGATGGCTCAAGCACTGAAGAAAAGTGAGCGCTATGACGATGCCATCCTAACCTATCAGAGGCTGCTAAAATTTACAGAGAGGCAGAACGATATCAAACTCGAAATCGAAAAATGTCGCCAAGCGAAAAAATGGGTGGCGAGTTCTTCTGACAATCCTTATGAGATAGAAGCGCTCAGTCTTAACAGCGCTACCTCGGATTATGCGCCAACTTTATGGCAAGAGGATAGAATCGTTTTTACCAGTGACAGGGGAGAAATAGATAGTGACGAAGATGCTTACCTCTGGACAGGAAATGCTTATTCAGACCTCTATGTTGCAGGAATATCAGATTTACAAGCTAGCATTATGGAAGGTGGTATCAATACCAGCCACAACGAGGGAACAGCAACTTTTAATAAGGAAGGAGATCGAGTTTTCTTTACGCGCTGTCAAAGTGAAATTGGAGATAGTTACTGTAAGATATGGAAAGCCACCTGGAGTAATGGGGATTGGATAGATCAAGAGGAAGCATTTACGATGAAGCCACGAGTAAATTATAGAGATCCTGTTCTTATTGAGAATGATAGTGTTTTAATTTTGGTCAGTGATGACCCTACCGGAATCGGTGGATCGGATTTGTATGTAAGTTTTTTGAATGAAGATGGTTCTTGGGAAGCTCCAGAATTGATGCCTCCGTATCTAAATACTATTGGAGAAGAAAGATTCCCAACATGGGATGGAGAGATCTTGTATTACAGCTCCGATCATTTTCCAGGTCTCGGAGGATTAGATATTTTTAGAACGAAACTTAAAGAAGACAATAGTTGGTCTGGGCCACAGAACTTATTACAACCGTTTAATTCTAGTGAAGACGATTATAGTTACACCGTGGTATCAGAAGGTGCACTTCCTGATGACCTCAACGAATTGATATTCTTTACTACTACACGAGGAGTATTCGGGAATGATGATTTGTATGCTGCTAAAATTTATAAGACAGCAAAAGATACAATTGTAATTCCTACGACAGAAATTGAGGTCGTAGTAGAAGAAGAGAAAAAAGAACAATTCTTAAGAATAATGGTAAGCGAACGATTGTTTGCAGTCCCTGATAACCCTAATAGCTTTGTAGTAGGCGCAAAGCCCGTATCAAATGCTTCCGTAAAAGTGAGTGGTTCGATTTCTGATCAAATTGTAACAACTGACGACAACGGCTTCGCACTACTCCCTATAGATACTTTTGGGGATTTCAATTTGCTCGCTGGAAAAAGGGGATATCTAAATAACAGAGATGATTATTTGATTTCTGAAGAATTATTCGAAAGCAAACCTGATGGATATGTTCATGAGGCAGAAATAATAATTGAAATGATATTCGAAGGAGTAGAAATAACACTTGATAATATCTACTATGATTTTAATGAGGATTTTATCAGGGAAGATGCTAAGCCAGCGCTTAATTATCTTATCGATATCCTTTCTGATAACGCAAATATTAGTATTACACTATCCAGTCATACAGATTGTCGTGGCGATACAGATTTAAATCAAGATTTATCTCAAAGGAGGGCGGCTTCTGCGATCAATTATATTCGGGATCAAGGAGTAGTAGATCCTTCTCGTCTTAGTGCTGTGGGATACGGAAAATCGAAGCCAGAAATAAACTGTGAATGCGAGTCTTGCACAGAAGAAGAACACCAGGTAAATAGAAGAACTACATTTTCTATCATTCAATAATTAAGGAACTTTCGATTAGTGCATAAAAGAGGTGTGTTCAGAACTTGTTTTCGAGTTTTTAAAATCGAGAGATTATAATCCCAAGAAGTTAATGCCTAAGATATTATCAATGCACCAATTCAATTTACGCTCTTCATTTGGCTTGTTTGGTTTTCTTTTATTCTTTTTAGTTTCGGCACATTTCCATGCACAAGTGCCTAAAAATGAAATAGGTGTAAATCCCCAAGGCTTAAAGTGGAAGCAAATTGATACGGAAAAAGTCCAAGTTGTCTTTCCAGAAGGTCAGGAGGGAGACGCCCAAAGGGTAGCGGATATCGTATCATATTTATGGGATTATGAAGGCCAGGATATAGGACAACTGAGAAGTAAAATATCAATTTTCTTACATGGTCATAGAGTGAATTCTAATGGCTTAGTTACAGTGGGGCCTTTCAGGTCAGAATTCTATCAGACATCTCCTCAAATGGCCAACAGTACGAGTTATCTGGACTTGTTGACAATTCATGAATATCGCCATGGCCAACAATTTGCTAATGCTACTCAAGGTATTACAAAAGTTGTCAAATCAACTCTGGGCTCTTTTGCTTGGGGAGGAATGATGGCTTTAGCGCTACCAAGATGGTATTTCGAAGGAGATGCAGTAGTTGCTGAGACTGAGCATTCCGCCACAGGAAGAGGGAGACTTCCTTCTTTTCTTATGCAATATAATGCGCTAATTGAAGCGGGGGAAGATTATAATTATGAGAAGGCTGCTGGAGGTTCTTATAAAGACTTTGTTCCGAATTGGTATCCATTGGGATATCATATGATGACTTATGGGAAGGAAAAGTATGGGGATGATCTTTGGATTAATGTTGTAGATGATGCAGTTAGATATAAAGGACTGTTTACTCCTTTTAGTAGAAGTCTGAAAAAGCGCACTGGGTTGAACACAACTAAATTATACAACGAGACTTTTGCGGCGTTGGCTCAGAAATTTAACGAAAAACGGGGCCCGTGGACATCGTATAAATCGCCCTTATTAGAGAAGGAATCAACAGTCGTTAATTATTCTTCGCCTCTATATTTTGGGAATTCTATCATCGCTTCGAGAGCCGCATATGATGAAATTCCGGCGTA
>JBLIDB010000249.1:0-6881 GCA_047634015.1 Saprospiraceae bacterium | reverse complement strand
TGGGGTGTACCTCGAAATCATAATGATTCCTATAGGGGTTATTGAGAATAATCTGATTTTTGGACTTGACCCTAATGCAGAATATCGTAAAGCTTCCGGTGAAAAAAGAGTCCAGGGGCTTTTGTCTGAAAGGGTGGACGATTAGGTCGATTCAATATTGACAGCAAAAACATTGGAATTTATCAGGAAGAATAAGGATAGCCCATTGCTTGTCTATTTTTCGCCCCGTGCTGCACATACGCACGTAACGCCAAATGTGCGCTTTAGGGGCACCAACAAAGCTGGGCAGTATGGCGATTACATTCAGGAATTGGATTACCATGTTGGTGAAATCACAAGTTTGCTTGATGAATTGGGACTTGCTGAAAATACCTTGTTGGTTTTCACCAGTGATAACGGAGGACAACTTAGTGATGTATCTGGCGCGGGAAAAGGATTGAATCTTGCAGATGAATCTTTTGATGTTAGGGCTAAAGCCAGAACATCGAAAATAAAAGCCAGAGAGATGGGGCATAAAACCAATCTTGATTTAAGAGAAGGAAAAGCCAGAACATATGAAGGAGGGTTTCGTGTTCCGTTTATAATAAGATGGCCTGAAAAATTCTCGGACTGAAAAGTATCTGATAAACTAATTGTTTCAGCAGACCTCCTGGCAACTTTTGCAGATTTGTTTGGCAAGGAACTACCTAAAAAAGCAGGAGAAGATTCATTCAGTTTTATTGATGTGCTTACAGCAGAAAATGTAAAAGAACAACGGCAAAATGCTGTCTTGCTTTCAAACAAAGGACTTTCATTTGTAGAAAAGGATTGGAAACTAATTGATTTTAATTATTCAAAAATTAATCCGCAGCAGAAAGTTGAATTATACAACCTAAGTGAAGCCCCATCAGAATCAATTGATCTGTCATCATCAAATACTGAAAATTTGAAATCGATGAGGATAAATTAAATCGAATTGTAGCTGAGGGAAGGAGCAGATAGCGATTATTAATTTTGTTTGAAGTTTTCCCACTAACCCGTCCATGCGCTGCACATTCCGTGCATGTTAAATGGATATTTCATAATTCAGTGGCCCAAGTCATTTTGGCTCCTGCTATATCATAATTGATATCATGTTTTTGGAATCCATAGACTTATGTATTGGTATCACCCATTTTAAGAATATGGTTATCCTGTTGTCGTGAAGAGTTAAATTTTTGCCCTCGAACTTTAATATTACGTATGTTTAAACTGTATGCACGATCCTCTACTTCATATTTGTATGGAATCTTCCGTATGATATCATGACGTTTTTCAGAGAAGATTATTTGTTGTGATTCCTTTTCCTCTATATGACCATTTTCTGATACGGAGATGATTACTTGGTGAGCAGTAATTTCAAAAGCTTCATGGGAGGGTAGGATAGTTGAGATGAAAAGTGAAAGAAAAAATAGGAGTTTTTCATTTTATATAGATTGACACATTCATCAACTCTACAGTTAGGAATAAAAGTTTCATAGTCTGGTAGCCATATGTCGATTAGCCATTCTATCTTTGGGCATTATTTTGAATTGAAGAAATTGGCAGTTAATTTACTTGTACTGCCTCATAAGAAGAAGTAATGATTAAAATTAGTTTTCCAGATGGTGCTATAAGGGAGTATGAGGTTGGCATCTCTGCGATTGAAATAGCCAAGTCTATCAGTGAAGGGCTGGCACGAAATGTTTTATCCGCTTCTGTCAACGGGGAAGTTATTGATGGCAATAGACCTATTCAAGAAGACGCAAGGATTAAATTTCATACTTGGAAAGATGACGACGGGAAAGCTACCTTTTGGCACTCTTCGGCACACCTTTTAGCGGAGGCTATCGAGGCCCTATACCCAGGAACAAAATTTGGAATCGGACCCGCAATTGAGAATGGATTCTATTATGACATAGATACTGGTGATCGCATATTGTCTTCGGATGACTTCGGTAAGATTGAAGAGAAGATGAAGGAGTTGGCACGGCAGAAGAATGAGTATGTGCGCACTGAAGTAGGCAAAGCCGAAGCTATTAAATTCTTTAAGGAGAAAGAGGACGAGTATAAACTTGAACTTTTAGAAGGATTAGATGATGGGACAATATCATTTTATCAGCAAGGAGGATTTACAGATTTATGTCGAGGACCTCATATTCCTAATACAGGATCTATAAAAGCTGTCAAAATATTAAGTGTCGCAGGTGCTTACTGGAGAGGTGACGAATCGCGAAAGCAGATGACTCGTTTGTACGGAATTACATTTCCAAAACAAAAGGAACTCACTCAGTATTTAGAAATGCTCGAAGAGGCCAAGAAGCGTGACCATCGAAAACTTGGCGCTGAATTAGAAATATTCATGTTCAGTGAGAAGGTAGGAGCTGGACTACCGATATGGTTGCCTAAGGGTACTGCGCTTAGAATGCGCCTTGAAGATTTTCTAAAAAAGGAGCAACTAAAAAGAGGCTACCAGCCAGTAATTACGCCTCACATCGCAAAGAAGGAATTGTACGTGACTTCAGGACATTATGAAAAGTATGGGGAGGATTCTTTCCAACCTATATCCACGCCTCGCGAAGGAGAAGAATTTTTGTTGAAGCCAATGAATTGTCCACATCACTGTGAGATATTCGCACATAAGCCACACTCTTATAAAGAGTTACCGATCCGTATTGCAGAATTTGGAACCGTATATAGATATGAGCAAAGTGGGGAATTGCATGGATTAACTAGAGTGAGATCATTTACTCAGGATGACGCGCATATATTTTGTATGCCTGATCAGTTGAAAGATGAATTTCTTGATGTATTAGACCTTACTACCCATGTATTGAAGAAATTTGGTTTCGATGATGTAACCGCACAAATATCTTTACGTGACCCTGAGAACAAAGAGAAGTACATCGGTAGTGATGAAAATTGGGATAAGGCCGAACGCGCAATTATAGAAGCAACTCAGGAAGTCGGACTTAATACTGTAACAGAACTTGGGGAAGCAGCCTTTTATGGCCCTAAATTGGACTTTATGGTTAAGGATGCGCTTGGAAGAAAGTGGCAACTGGGAACGATACAAGTCGATTATAATCTACCAGAGAGATTCGAATTAGAATATATAGGGTCTGATAATCAACCGCATCGCCCTGTTATGATTCATAGGGCGCCATTTGGATCTATGGAGCGATTTATGGGAGTTCTGATAGAGCATTGTGCTGGAAAGTTTCCGTTATGGTTGGCACCGGATCAGTTGGCGATCCTACCTATTAGTGATAAGCATTTAGAATTTGCCAAAAAAGTTCAAGTCAGATTAGCTGAAGAAGATATAAGGGGGTATATAGATGATAGAACAGAATCCATAGGTCGTAAGATTAGAGATACGGAGTTGAAGAAGGTTCCATATATGTTGATCCTTGGAGAGAAGGAAGTACAAGAAGAAAAGATATCGCTCAGAAAGCAGGGAGAAGGTGACCAAGGGAGCATGTCAATAGTCGAATTTGTAGAATATTTTAACTCGTTACTTTAGAACCATTCTATGAATTTCTCTCCGAAAAGATATATGGTTACTTCAGCATTGCCCTATGCAAATGGCCCATTACATATAGGTCATCTCGCTGGAGCATACCTCTCTGGTGATATCTACGCTCGCTTCCTAAGATTGATGGGCAAGGATGTGCTTTATGTCTGTGGTTCTGATGAACATGGAGCTGCAATTACGCTTAGAGCGCTGAAAGAAGGCAAACAACCACAAGAGATAATAGATACTTATCATGAGCTATTCAAAGTGGCATTTGATAAAATGGGAATAGCTTTTGATATCTATCATAGGACGAGTACGCAATTGCATCACGAGACATCTCAGGAGTTTTTTAGAACACTCTATGCAAAAGGAGAATTTGAAGAAATAGAATCAGAGCAGTATTTTGATACCGAGGCCCAACAGTTTCTTGCCGATAGATATATAAAAGGAACCTGTCCAAAATGCAGTCATGACGGCGCCTACGGAGACCAATGTGAGAATTGTGGATCTGCCCTTAGCTCAACCGAGTTGATCAATCCTACTTCTACGCTTTCTGGAAGTACTCCAGAAATGAGAAAGACTACTCACTGGTATTTACCGCTTGATAAATATTCAGATTGGTTAACAGAATGGATAAATACTGGCTACGTGGATGGGGTACAATTACATGATCCATCGGAATGGAAAAATCATGTATTAGGACAATGTAAATCTTGGTTAGAAGGTGGATTGCAGCCAAGATCTATGACTCGAGATTTGGATTGGGGGATAGATGTGCCTCAAGAAATAGAAGGTTCAGAGGGAAAGAAACTTTATGTCTGGATGGATGCTCCTATCGGATATATTTCTGCTACTAAGCAATGGGCTTTAGATAATGATAAAGACTGGAAGCCATATTGGCAAGATAAAGGCACAGCGTTAACCCATTTCATCGGTAAGGATAATATTGTATTTCATTGCTTGATATTTCCTGCTATTCTTAAAGCACATGGTGAGTATATCCTTCCTAAAAATGTTCCTGCCAATCAATTTGTAAATCTTGAAGGAGAAAAGTTGTCTACTTCTCGCAACTGGGCAGTATGGGTTAATGAATATGTGGAAGAGCTTCCGGGAAAAGAAGATGAGCTCCGATATCATATGATAAAAAATATGCCGGAGCAGCGTGATAGCGAATTCACATGGAAAGGATATCAAGAAAGTGTTAATAACGAGCTGGTTAATAATCTCGCGAACTTCATAAATAGAGTACTAGTCCTTGTTCACAAGTATTACGAAGGAGTTGTTCCAGCGTTCAATGAAAATGAAGCATTCATAAGTGCTTCTACTCAGGATTATGATGGATATCATGATTGTGAGATGATGCAATTACATGATGACCTCCAGGAGATTAATGAATATATCAGAAAGTACGAATTTCGATTTGCGCTGACTACCCTTATGAAAATAAGTGCCCAAGGGAATCAATTGCTACAGCATAATGCGCCGTGGAAGGCTATAAAAGAGGACCCCGAGGGGGTAAAAGTAGTAATGAATTTCGCACTCCAGATTGTCGCCTCACTGAGTGTGTTGATGTCTCCATTTATGCCATTTACCAGTGATAAATTGCGAAGAATACTGGGATTAAAAGAAGTAGAAAAGGGAAGTCTGGATCAAATGCTCACGCAGCTTTCTGAAGGAGAGTTGATCATAGCCGCTGGGCATAAAATCAATCCTGCAGAGCATTTATTTACCCGCATCGATGATGAAGTTATTGAAACACAGATCAATAAATTAAAGGGCAATCGAGCTGAAATTAAGATTGAGAAACCAATAGCAGCAATTTCTGCTAAAGAATCTACAGCTGCTCCGAAAGAGGAGAAGCCGACTATTCAATTTGAAGATTTTGTAAAACTGGATATTCGAGTGGCTACAATTAAGGAGGCGGAGCTCGTGCCTAAGACTGATAAGCTAATGAAGATCACGCTTGATGTAGGAGATCATGAAAGAATAGTAGTTTCTGGAATCGCTCAGCATTACAAAGCAGCTGAAATTATAGGTCAGCAGGTTTCGCTACTGGCAAATCTTGCTCCTCGTAAAATGAGAGGAGTAGAATCACAGGGCATGATATTGATGGCAGAGGACGAAACGGGGAAATTATGTTTCATCGAACCTAAAGAAGGAGCTGCTGCAGGGAGTAAGATCTCCTAAAAACATACGATTAATCCATTTTCTTGCCGGTAATAGACCTTAGGAAACAGAAAATGTAAAAAGATTGAGAATCAAAGTGCCAATTCTTTCGTGAAAACCTTAAGGATGAATATCTTAGCATTTCTGAAAAATGAAAGAACGTTTTTTATAACATTTAAAATCAACTGTTAAAAACAGACCATACTATGAGAAGGAATAATCTATGGGTTGGAGTAATTGTATTTACACTATTGGTGTCCTCATGTGTAAGTAAGAAAAACTTTGATGCCCTACAAGCGGAGAAAGACGAAATGTCTATGAAATTGGACAAGCTCCAGAATGATCTTGCAGAATCATCTGCTGCTCAGAAAGCAGAAATTACTAAATTAAAAGAGGCCAATACGTCACTATCAAGTGATAAAGACGCATTGGATGCTGACCTTACCAAGGTCCAGAGTGACTTAGAAATGAAATTATCTAAGGTGGAATCTTCTGTCGAAGATAAGCAGAGACAACTTGATGCTCTTAGAGGAGAGATCAATAGCGCATTTGCTGATGTGGAAACTGCCGTAAGTCAGACAGGAGCAAGGATCAATGAGATCGAAAATTTTCTATACCTTGATCTTAATGACGAGATCAACTTTAAGTCAGGATCTAATGCGATTGATCCTAATGATCAGGAAACGCTACAAACATTGGCGGATATGTTGACGAAGAATCCTCAGGTGGCATTAATCATTGAAGGACATACTGATTCAAGATCAATCTCTACAGACAAGTATCAAGATAATTGGGACTTATCTGTATCAAGAGCTACAACAGTAGTACGTAAGTTAATCAAGATGGGAGTAAATCCTGAGCAGTTAATTGCTTCAGGAAGATCTGAATATATGCCAACTGCTGAAAACGAAAGTCGTGATGGCCGTAGCAATAACCGTCGAACAGAAGCAATCCTAGTACCTAACATAGGTAAGCTTTATAAGGTTAGCAAAGAAGGTAAATAAAAAAGACTAAAGTTTTTAATGATTTAAGAGACCACTATGCAAGTAGTGGTCTCTTTTTTGTGGGAACATATTTAGTCCTTGAATTCAACTAACAAATGCAACAGCTTGCTGTTGTCATAAGAATAGGAGCAGCCTACTTGCTTTTGGCCCTGGCCAAAAGCAAGTAGGCTGCTCGGCGAAAATTTCATTCTATTTTT
>JBLIDB010000248.1:0-6913 GCA_047634015.1 Saprospiraceae bacterium | reverse complement strand
GATATTATGACTTTCTGGAGTGGACTCATAGTTCATCGTTATAGTTCTTAGATGCTGTCCCCAGTCCTAAATATTAGCAAACAACCAGCTACGAATAACAAACAACCATTTTTTATTTCAATACTAGATACAATGTGATAATTGACTGCACATTGATAATAGATTAGTCTAACCCTAATCCAAACTGTCGTTGCAAATGATGCTCATAATGTTTTCTATGAAAGAGCTCCATTTCCTCAAAAGTAAATGTTCCCATCATAGGATTATGGAAAACATGATCTTTATCATTCTTATAAAGCCGACTTATCGCCTCTGGAACAAGTGCGATCGCTTCTTCGATGCTTCCCATTCTCGGCGGATCAAGATCTTCTCGCTTGATGTCTTTATGAATATATCTAAAATTCGCGCCTTTCTGAACGAATTTTTTGAATCCTATCTGTGCTTCTGAAGGCGCCCCTTCAGGAACTCCGATATTCTTTATTGAAGATTTTGAAACCCAGATCAGATGTTCCACCATATGTTGTGGGGACATCACGCCAAATGTCGGCCGGTGCTTAGTAGTTAGCTCCTTAAGTAGTTTTGGAACTCTAACGGTAAGGTATTCTTTATGTGTTCTCATCTGACTAAAATACAGAATGCAGCAATATTACCAATAATAGTTATTGGCGCTGTCTATATTTGTTCTATCGAAAAACACAAGAATTAATGGCAAGAGTTGCACTTAAAGGAATGAAATTCTACGCCTTTCATGGGTATTATGATTTCGAACGTAGAATAGGGAATAACTTCGAGGTAGACTTAGAAGCTACCTTGAAAATCAAAGAAGATCCTAATGATCGAATTGAAGCTACAATCAATTACGAAGAAATGTATGCCATTTGCGAACAACATATGCAGATGAAATATCTTTTACTCGAGTCTCTGGCCTATGATATAGCATGTGAGATCAAACGGAAACATCCTATTGTTGAGAAGATAGAAGTCAAACTTGCGAAACTAAACCCACCAGTGGGAGGCAAAGTAGATAGAGCGATAGTAACTATTGAACTTTGAGATTAAAGTATTAACAGAATTATAATGGGCTTCTGAAACAAAGCATATGTTCAATCCAGTTACTTTACAAATGTTGGCAGTCTAAATAAAGTCATCTTACTATTTTACAAATCAGAATTCAAAATAATGAAATACTTCCTTCCAATGCTCTTGAGTCTCCTATTCATGGGTTGCCCTTCATCTTTAGAAGAACTTTTAGAAACACCACTTACAGAGGCAGATATTGCTTCAGGACTTAAAGAATCTCTTAATCTTGGGACAGGTGAGGCGGTAGATTTCCTTTCTACTAAGGATGGATTTTATAAGTCTTTATACAAGATATACTTACCTGAAGAGGCCCGTCAAGTGACTGATAAATTGAAGTTTATCCCAGGCTTCAGCAATGTAGAAGAGGTTATTCTTGAGAAAATTAATAGAGCCGCAGAAGATGCTGCTAAAAATGTAGGACCGATATTTTTGAATAGTATTAAGCAGATGTCTATTACAGATGCCTTGGGCATATTGATGGGCGAGAAAAATGCTGCTACCAGCTATCTTAATCAAACTACCTACAAAACACTTTACGATCAGTTTCAACCCGTTGTTTTGCAAAGTTTGAATAAGTTCAATGCCGTGGATTACTGGGCAGATGCTTTAGAGAAATACAATAAGATTCCTTTGTTAGGGGACGTCAATCCAAGACTGGATGACTATGTTGTAGGAGAAGCACTCAAAGGTTTATTTAGTCTTATAGAGGAAAAAGAGTTGGGTATTAGAACGGATATAGATCAAAGAATTAGTCCGCTCTTACAACGTGTCTTTAAGAAGCAAGACGGGCAGTAGTCAATTTTTAAGTCCTCCCTTTTTGAAGGCCTTTACGGTGATAGAAAATATGTAAGAGCTTTTTATTAGTTGTTAGGGATTGTTGATTTGATAATCAATAGAAACTCGCCTTTGGCATCATGCACAAGCAATACCAGTATTAGAATTGGAATGAATGCTTTATTGAGATTGATTCCCAAGGATTCTTCCAATATTTGATGGATGAAAGGAAAGGCACAGTTTCTGGGATTATCGCACATTGAGAAACTTAATTTTCTTACTCATGGTGCGTCGTTTGCATTAGTATTAGTAACGGCTCCAATTTTACTGATTCGTGCTTTTCAGTTTGATGATTCATGGTTGGTTAGGATAACAATACTGGGGTTCCTGATTGCTACCCTTATCATGTTCGGGACATCTACTATGTATCATTTTAGTCAGGATGCTGAACGCAAACGACAATGGAGACTTGCAGATCACATAGGGATCTATGTTATGATTGCTGGTTCTTATGCGCCGGTTTTAGCTATATATTTTTGGCAACCGAAGGGTCAAGTAATTTTTATCGTAATGTGGCTTATAGCTTTAGCTGGAGCAGTATTCAAATGGTTCGCAACAGGAAAATATGATCTCCTTTCGACCTTACTTTATGTGTTAATGGGACTTAGTATTTTGACGGTATCAGATGATTTCTTTCCCTTATTACCTGCGAATGTCAAATTTTACCTAATTCTGGGTGGACTTTCCTACTTAGTAGGTGTTTTTTTTTATCTCTTCAAGTATTGGTCCTATCACCATCCAGTGTGGCATTTATTTGTTATGGGAGGTGCATTTAGCCATTGGTGGGCTGTTTGGTTGGCCTTAACTTAGAGTCTAATTTTAACCAATATCTCTTTTATGTCAATTTTTGTAAAGCAGATTTTATAAGGACTTCAACACTTTCTCCAGTTGGTGGAAGTTGATCTAAGACCTTTTGCACTTTTACTTTTGCAAATCCCAAAGCTACTAGCGCATCCAATGCTTCGTCTTGAGCAGTTGTGAGTACTGGGATACTCGTGTCACTTTCCATAGCACCACCTTTTTGTACTTTATCTCTAAGATCAAGAATAATTCTTTTCGCTGTTTTGGGTCCTACACCTTTTACCTTTTTGAATGCTATATCATTGTCGGTAAGGATCGCAGTTCTTACTTCAAGAGGTGACATAGATGAAAGTACGATTCGCGCTGTATTGGGGCCTATTCCTGATACAGAAAGCAGTAAAATGAATAAACTACGTTCAGCTTCATCAAAAAAACCAAAGAGTATCAACGCATCTTCTTTCACATATAGATAGGTAAAGAGCTTTGCGGTTTCTAAACTTTCGACCTTACTGTACGTATTCAGTGAAATGTTGACTAAGTAACCGACTCCATTAATATCGATATGCAGCGTAGTGGGAGATTTATAAGTAATTGGTCCATTGAGGTAAGCATACATATCTTCGGTATTAGTAATATGATATCAAAAGTACAATTCTCCTTCACTTGCCTGTCTTCTTAAGACGATTTATAGCCTTAGAATACTTATTTTCGCACTATCATCGAACACTCTCATAGCATTTCATGAATATCCTCATTTTAGGCAGCGGCGGTCGAGAACATACCTTCGCTTGGAAGATAAGACAGAGTCCTGCTTGCGACCAATTATTCGTAGCACCAGGCAATGCTGGTACAGCTGAGCTCGCCACTAATCTTGATATAGATATCATGGATTTCAACAAGGTGGAGAAGGTCATCAAGAAACATAAGATCAATATGGTTATTGTGGGTCCTGAAGCCCCGCTTGTGGCGGGAATCACTGACTTTCTAAAAGAAGAAGTTCCTGGGGTGCAGGTAATTGGACCCAGTAAGAAAGGAGCGCAACTTGAGGGGAGTAAGGCTTTCGCCAAAGAATTTATGGTAGAAAATGATATTCCTACAGCGGCATATGTAGAGATCACAGAATCCAACTTGCAGGAGGGAATAGACCATATCAATTCTTCAGAAGGCCCATATGTGTTAAAAGCAGATGGTCTCGCAGGTGGTAAAGGGGTATTGATAATCAATGATAAGGAGGAAGCGATAAAGGAATTAGAAGAAATGCTTGAAGGTAAATTCGGGGATGCAAGTACCCGAGTTGTAATAGAGCAATTTCTATCAGGATTGGAGTTTTCTGTATTCGTATTAACAGATGGACAATATTATATCTTGTTGCCTGAAGCGAAGGACTATAAGCGTATTGGAGCTGGGGAAACAGGTCTTAATACCGGGGGGATGGGCGCTATATCACCAGTATCATTTGTTGATAGTGATATGATGCACAAAGTTAGAGAACGTATCATTCTGCCTACGTTAAGTGGATTGCAAAAACGTGAAATTGACTATGTGGGTTTCATATTTTTTGGATTAATAGAAGTTAATGGAGAGCCGTTTGTCATAGAATATAATTGCCGAATGGGAGATCCTGAGACAGAGGTCGTATTTCCACGGATAAAAAATGATATCGTCGATATGTTCGAAGCACTTCATGAGAATGATCTCTATGAGATTCGCTTGGATACTGATGAGCGGAGCGCTGCCACAATTATGATGGTCTCTGGTGGATATCCAGAATCATATGAAAAGGGCAAACCGATTAGCATAGATCCCGATATTAACAATTCTATAATCTTCCATTCTGGAACCATAAACGATGGTTCTACGGTTAGGACTAATGGCGGGAGGGTGATCGCGATAACGTCTTTAGCTACGACGAAAGACGAAGCCGTAGCGCGATCTCTGACCAATGCTAAAAAGGTAAAATTCGAAAATAGTTACTATAGAAGTGATATCGGATTCGATCTGGATTAATCTTGCACAAGAAACTAAGCCTTATTTCGTTTATGGTTCTATCTGAAAGGTCTGATTTGAATAAGAAGACCCATTCTATTATGTCTTCATGGTGAACCACACCAGATTAACAATTGAGATTTAATAATTAATGATAACTATCAATAGCATTCCTCGATCTTCTAAAGCACTCTTGAAGTCAAGCTCTTTACTATCAATCTTGGCGGTATTGTGCATCGCAAGTACTCCCGTTACCGCCCAAAACGATGAAGGCGATGTCTTGTTTGACATAAATGGTGTCCCAGTACATTTGTCAGAATTCCAATACATCTATGAGAAGAATAATCGGGACAACGCAGATTATAGCAAAGCAAGCGTAGATGAATATCTCGATCTATATATCAACTTTAAGTTGAAAGTTAGAAAGGCAAAAGATCTTGGATATGCAGATACGAACGCATATAAGGAGGAATTAGCGGGCTATAGAAAGCAGCTGGCGGATTCATATGTTATTGATAAGGAAGTAATTGAAAGAATTGCAGATGAAACCTTAGAACGAAAGCAATATGATGTGGCCGTTTATCATATATTGATAACAGCACCTCAAAATGCTCATAAAGATCGGGTGTCTGCCGCTAAAAAGAAAATTGATGAAATAAGACAAGAAATTATTGATGGGTTATCGTTCGAGGAGGCAGCAGCACGATATTCTCATGATCGTAATAGTAATAAATTGGGTGGCGATATTGGCTACCTAACCGCCTCCTTGCCAGATGCATTTATTGAACTTGAGGATGCTATCTATTCTTTACCGAAAGGAGAATTATCTCAACCTATAAAGACGGATTTAGGATATCATATTGTCAAAATATTAGATAAACGGCCTGCTCGCGGTACGATGGAAGCTGCACATATTCTCCTTCGCAAGACTGCCAGTAATGGCTTTCCAATTGCAGGTATTAAAGAAAGAGCGGCCAATCTTAAAAAAGACATCTTAGAGGGAAAGATTTCCTTCGATGATGCTGCAGTTAATATATCAGAAGATAAGACCACGAGTTCAAAAAATGGATATTTGGGTTTTTTAGGAATTGGTCAATTCGAAGCCTCATTTGAAGATGTTGCTTTTGCTATCGCTACTGATGGAGCTATTTCAGATCCTGTGGAGACCTCTATCGGGTGGCATATAATAAAGCGTATTAGTAAGAGACCAGCTGCTGAGAAATCTGCTATTAAAGAAAGTGTAAGAGCTAAAATGCAGCAAGGCAAGAGATTTGATAGAACACGGGATGTAGTGGTCAAAGAATTACAAAAAGAGGCGAATTTTAAGGAACGACGTGAATTTCTACAGCTATTCTCAGATAGCATTGATAACACATTTTTCGATTATTCTTGGCAAGTGCCGGACTTCACTAATATTAATCTTTTTTCTTATAATGGGAAGCAATATGGTTTAAAGGACTTTGCAAAATTCGCGAAGACAAATAGTAAGACTCGGTTAAGAGCAAAGGGGAATCAAGAATTATCAGCATTGATATTCGAATTATATGACAATTTTGTCGCTGAAGAAGCTATCAGTTATGCCGAATCGCACTTAGAAGAACGCTATTTAGATTTTAAGAATCTAATGAGAGAGTATGAGGAGGGAATTCTTCTATTTGAAATCACCAAAAATGAAGTCTGGGATAAAGCCGCATCAGATTCTTTAGGATTGGCTCAATATTATGGGAGACATAGCGGCGATTATAATTGGACCACAAGGGTGAGGCTTACGAATTATAGTGTTAGGAATAATAATCCTAATGAGATTCATAAGTATTTTTCGGCGGCCAAGGAGTTGAGTCCAATGCAGATGATAGAAAAATTTAATGCAGAAAAAGAATTGGTAATGTATTCTCAAGATCTATTTTCATTAGGAGCAGAGCCGCTTCGAGGTCTTCTTATAGAACCAAATGTAGTCTCTGTACCTCAAATCAACAACAGTCTCAAAATGACGACTTTCAAAAAGATAGAAGAAATTCTTCCTGCTGGACCTAAGAAATTGAAAGAGGCGAAAGGGTATGTGATTTCTGATTATCAGGATGAATTGGAGGAAGCTTGGATCGAAGAATTAAAAAAGGAATACAAGGTCAATCTCAAGAAGAAGACACTTCGTAGTATTATCAAATCGTAGCAGGTGGATAAAAAGCAGATATTCACTGTAATCCTCACTCCT
>JBLIDB010000247.1:0-6917 GCA_047634015.1 Saprospiraceae bacterium | reverse complement strand
AAAGAATGACGGTAAAATCATTGTTGAAACTAATTTATTTGCGAAGCTTGAACATTCACTCTATGACAAAGAAATTATCATACAACCTTTGTCCTTTATTCGAAAGGATGAGAAGTTCACCTCTAAAGAAGAGCTTATATTTAATATCAAAGGGGATAAAATAGCCTGCTTGCAATACTTCGGACAAAGAGCACAAGACTGTCTCGTAACGACTGCCATTCTTAATTATAATGGATCGAGATTTCTCAAACAATTTCTTCCTTTTCACCTAAATAGTAGTTTCGAATCTCAAGAATTGCTTGTTATTGACAATGCTTCGACAGATAATTCTACAGAGATTCTTAAATCAGAATTCTCGGATGTTCAAATCAATCACATAGAAAAAAACTTAGGCTTTGCTGGAGGTTACAATGAAGGACTTACAAATGTCTATACCAAATATATAGCGATAGTCAATAGTGATATAGAAGTAAGTAAGAATTGGTTAGAACCGCTTGTTGAAGCCCTCGAAGCTGATCCTGAACTTGTAGCAGTTCAGCCAAAAATTCTATCATTTGCGCACAAATCAAAGTTCGAATATGCTGGAGCCGCTGGTGGTATGCTTGACAAATTAGGCTATCCTTACTGCCGAGGTCGAATTATGAGTACGATCGAAGAAGATAAAAAACAATACAATAATGACCTTTCTGTAGATTGGACAAGTGGTGCTGCTATGTTAGTTCGATCAGAAGTATTCAAAGAGATAGGAGGATTTGATACTGCTTTTTTTGCCCACATGGAAGAAATAGATCTATGCTGGAGATTACGGAAAGCTGGCTTAAAACTGGCTTGTATTCCAGCTTCTGAGGTTTATCACGTCGGAGGTGGTACATTAAACTATCAATCTTCGAGAAAAGCATTTCTTAACATGAGAAATAATTATCATATGATCCTCAAGAACATGCCTTTAGCTCAATTACTTTATAAGATTCCCATAAGGCTTATCCTCGACTTGCTGTTCGTAATAAAGACTTTACTTTCAGGCCAAGTCGGTGTTGCATTGTCCAGTGGAAGAGGAATCTTCTCTGGACTTATGAATGTTTTCACTATTAAAAAAGAAAAGCGCATTGATCAATTCTATCGCAATCGATACGGTCGCGCTGAAAATAATCCCAATGGATATAGACTAGGAATTCTTCCGCTGGTATATTACTTCATGAATAAGAAGAAATTCCATCAATTGAAGCGTCATGAGTAAATACATAAAGATACTATTTGAAGATAATCACTTCATCGCATTGAACAAATCTTCGGGTGTGCTGTCAATTCCAGATAGGTTCGAACATAAAAAGCCCAATCTTAAGAACGAATTATTAAAATCTTACGATGAAATATTCGTAGTTCATCGATTGGACTTAGAAACATCGGGCGTTATACTTTTTGCAAAGACCGCAGAAGCTCACATACTATTCTCGGACTTATTATCGACGCAGCAAATAGACAAAACCTATTTGGCTCTTTCATTTAAACCCACTCAAGAAAGTGGGGAGATCAATGCTCCGATAGCTGAAAGTCTCAAGAACAAAGGCAGGTATAAAGTACATAATCGTGGTAAAGATTCGCTGACGAAATATGAGACCCTTAGAACATGGCAGAATTACACATTGCTGAGTCTTAAACTGATTACGGGAAGAACACATCAGATCAGGGTTCATTTAAAGTATATAGGAGCTCCGCTTATCGCTGATGAAAAGTATGGCCGAGCACCTGCCTTCTATCTTTCTCAACTTAAAAAGATTAATATCCATCGGGAACAAGAAGAACGCCCATTAATCAACCGATCTTCACTTCATGCATATCGCTTAGAATTCCAGCATTCTATTACTAAGGAAAAAATTAAGATAGAAGCTCCACTTCCTAAAGATATGAGGGCGGTTATAAATCAATTGGAAAAGCGATTTGGAAATACTGAGAATGAACCTTTTCGATTTTAATAGACTTAGTATCATTAGTATATAAAAGTCTCGATATCATCTAAAATGAATAGAAGTAACTCGGGTATTTTGATATTTTGCGAGTTACATGGCTTAGCATAATACAATTAGTAAGATTTAAATTTTTATGACGCAATTTCTCAAGTTCATCTTTGCCTCTTGTTTAGGGACTATCCTTGCATTTGGATTAGTAATAGTTTTCTTTGCCGTATTTGCAGCGGCCTCTTCTGAGTCATCAGATGTTCCTCCTAGCGAAGGGATACTCCATCTTAGACTCGATCATGTTGTCCCAGAATTAACAGATAATGTCCAGCAGCAAAGTTTTGATTTTGAATCTACTAAGTCCATTGGAGTTAATGATATCGTACGTCTTATTAGAAAGGCAAAAACGGATGAGAATATAAAAGGAATCCTCCTAAGAACAGAAGTGCCACAATTACGACCTGCTACAGCACAGTATATCGCAGATGTACTACAAGAGTTTAGAGATGGATCAGACAAGTTTGTTGATGCATATGGAAACTATTTCACTCAAGCTGGATATGTGATTGCTTGCAGCGCCGATTCTATTAGATTGAATCCCAATGGTCTTGTAGATATGCGAGGATATGGTATGACGATTCCTTATTTCAAAGACTTCTCAGAAAGAACAGGAATTGAATTTGATATATATCATGCAGGAAAATTCAAAAGCGCCGTTGAGCCCTATTACTTGACTAAAAGTTCTGAGGCGAATAGACTTCAAACTAAAAAGTATCTGCAAGCGTACCATAACCAACTTGCTGCCACAGTAGCTGATCAGCGAGATATTTCTGTAGAACGGGCTGATGAAATAATTACTAAGGGACTTGCCCAAAATGCTGGCGATGCTCTCGACTTAGGATTAGTTGATAAGTTGGAATACTACGAAGACTATGAAGAGCGTCTGCAATCGCTATTAGGTACAAAGAAGCTCAACTTAATAGAAATAGGTACATATCTCAACTCTAATCCAAAAAGAACGCCAAGTAGTAAAAATAAGATCGCTGTAATCTATGCCGAAGGAGAAGTAGCAGGAGGCGGTGATAATCGAGGAGATATAAATATGAGCACCTTCGAGGAGGTGTTTGAAAAAATAGAGAAGGATGACAAATACAAAGCAATAGTCCTCCGTGTTAATAGCCCTGGAGGAAGCGCGTTTACTTCGGATATTTTCCTACAACGAATAAAGGATCTGCAAGCTCAAGGCAAATATGTAGTTGCCTCTTTTGGGGATTATGCTGCATCTGGAGGTTATTATATCGCCGCAAGTGCTGATGAGATCGTTTCGGAACCAACAACATTGACAGGTTCTATCGGTGTCTTTAGCATGATACCCTCGATGAATGAATTTTTTGATAAGCATGTAGGAATAGATTGGGATACCATAGGTACTGGAAATCTTACTTTCCTTTACTCTTCGATGATCAATAGAACCGCAGGAGATAATGCAATTCTCCAGAGTGAAACCGAAAGAACTTATCATCTTTTCAAGAGCATCGTTGCAGAAGGAAGAAATATGACAATAGAGGAAGTTGATGCTATAGGTCAAGGACGCGTATGGAGTGGTGCTGATGCTATAGATATAGGCTTGGTAGATCAACTTGGAACAATTGACGACGCTATAGCACTCGCTGCTGAAAAAGCATCTTATGGTGACGATTATAAAGTCATGAACTTCCCCGTAATTAAAAAAACATTCTGGGAGGAAATGCTCGAAGGCATGGCGCAGACTACGAATATAAAGTTCGGCGGTCCGTCTGCCTTAGAATCTAAACTAAGCATGGACATATTAAAGATCGCCCAAGAAATAGAAAGTGCTTGTAACGAACCACAGGCAAGAATTCCATTTCATATTCCTGTAGAGTAGCATTCTTATTGTTGCACTAGTAATTGTTCGATGCAAGCCTCCATTAGTGCTTCACTATTCTTTTCCACTTGAAGTTGGATCATCCGTTGAAGTAATCTTTTATCTATCATTTTAGTACCTCCGCCAGAGGTGATCGAATTAGAATTAGTTGTTGTAGCGCTGGCGGTAATCTCTTCAACCTGGCTCATTATTTCACCTAAATATCTTTCTGGACAAACAGCACGATTTATCAACCTATTGATTTTGTCTTCTCTTGTTCGGGTTAAAGCCACGTATATCTCCCCACTTTCAGATACACCAAAAGCTCCTATAGGAGGAAATTCCGACATATCATATTTTGTTGATGAACACCCTTCTTCTGTGTTAACTATCCAAAACTGTCTGCTGCAAATAGCGCTGGCAAAATACATTCCTTGCCACTCAGGAAATACATCTCCTCTATATATCGCACCCCTACTATACCGCACCCTTCATAATGATCATAGCTGAAGGATGCTTCTGCTATCTCCATATCATCACAGGATTGATAAGCTACTTTTGCACTTCCTTCCTTGCCGCTCCATCCATAATTTTCACCTCCATTGGAAGCGACATTCTGAACATTGAGCTCTTCCCAAACCTCTTGACCTTGTTCCGTAATCAGCAGATCCCCACTGCTCTGATCAACAACTATCGATCTTGAATTACGAAGGCCAATAGACCATAATTCATTCCTCAATGTAGGATTAGTAACCCATGGATTATCTTCAGGAACGCTATAATTTCTATCTATTTCTTAGGGGAAATCATCTCCATTAATGTCAATTCTTAAGATGCTTCCCAGAAAAATACTACCATCTTGAGTGGTACTATTCGGATCAGAAATTCCACCTCCAACACCTACCGAGATATAAAGCATCCCATCTAAACCAAACTTTATGTCTCCGCCGTTATTATTATCCTTTGGCTGCTGAAACTCTAAGATTGTGCGTCCGCTGCCAGCAATTGCCACATTGGGATCGCCAATAACTGTATAGCGCTCTATTCTCGAAAATAACTCCCCAGAACGAGTAGTGATGTAGGACACGAACACATAAGGAGCGTAAGGAAACTTTGGATGAAAAGCCATCCCTTTAAGTCCTTTCCCACCACCATCTACAACTTTGTTTTTAATATCCAGAAAGGGCCTACTTAATACGTGACCGTCCAAGGTGTTCGTTAAGATTCTTACAGTTCCTTTTTGCTCACAGATAAATAATCTTCCACTGCCGTCTGCAGCATGTACTAAAGCTGTGGGTCGATCCACACCAGTCGCTATTTCTATTAACTCTGGCTCAGTTTGGGAATAACCAAAGACAGATATTAGTAGTACTAATATTGATATATTCACCCTCATTCTCATAGCTCTTTACACTTATGATGCGCAAATATTACAACTTATTTAAAATATAAGCTTAGGGTTAGCCCCATTAAACGGCAAATAACCCTCTGATAATGAAGCATATATCTAAATATTTAATGCAGAAGCACGTCATAGATGAGAACTCTACAGCATGATACTAGGATGCCCATTTCATTCACTTTACATCCCTACAGATTTACAATTTCCTGAATACAGGACGCGACTTGTAGCTAGAGATGACTCTATATTGCTTCAATATGGTTAGCCAAAATTAAGATCTTACTCTAATAGAATTTGGTAGTAAGAATATCCTTAAGTCATAAAATGTATGGGGAATCATCAAAATTATGTGATAAAAAAAAGGAGCGGTTCTTTATAAATTTGTTCCATACTCAAAACACACTATGTGTAAGGAACAAATTTTAGCTCAAGGTAAAGTAGCAATTATATTTAAAGCATCGGGTTGCGATTGCATAAATCTCACGTTGAGCAATTTGAATTTGCATCTCAAATATCCAGACTTTATGGATTTTACAAACTACATCAATCATATTAATCAGTCGCTCCCCACGAGTCTACACATTCAAATTGATACTCCATACGAAGGGGTTACTCTTTTCTATCGTGTTTTGGAATTCCAAGAGCTATGTAAGCTATTAAATCGAGCAATATTGACATTAGAGCTCGTCCAAGTATCTTTCAAGTCATCATTCTCATTAAACTAAATCACGTATGAGCAGAATAAACAAATCTCAAAAGATAAAGAACTCAATCATTGAAATCTTGAATAGTTTTCAAACTCCTTTAACTGCAGATGATATTTATACCCATGTAATCAAAAGAAAATTAAAACGAGTATCTCCACATTCTATGCGCTTCTCCATAGACTCGTTCAAAATCATATTCTTTTCGTAGATACCGACTTAAGAGCATGTAGATACGATTGTAAATAGGGCCTGTTGAATAACTCCACGAGGGCTATACACATTAAAAAAGTCGTTATATTTAGAGCATACAAGTGCAAGTAAATATGGCCAAGGCGCAGAAAATCCGTGCATCCAAGCATAGTTACCAGAGTCCTAATCAATTGAAATTTTTAGGATTTGAGACACCTTTTGAGAAGAATCTCAATCCAGAGAATAGATGGGTGGTTTTGGCTCATAAAATTCCTTAGGGTTCGATCGTAAACGTTTATAATTCTCAACTAAACAATCACCGGACAGAGGCCTCCTCTTTGAATGCCAGAGTTGTTATTGGGTCACTGATAATAAAGCACATGAGTAACTTTAGTAATCGTGAGACGACTCAAAACATTCAAGAGAATGTCTACATGCAGTACTTCTTGGGTTACAGCAGTTTTAGAAACGAAGCTCCCTTTGATGCTTCTTTATTTGTAGAAATTAGAAAACGTCTTGGAAGAGAACAACTGGAAAAGATCAATGATGAGATCTTAGGTCTTAATCAATCAGCAGCCAGCATCGCAGAAGAGGTGCGGCCTAAAGAAGAAGAACAAGGGGATGGACTTAGTCAAAGTGAAGATTCCTTGCCAAGGACTACACCCACTCATAAGGGGACGTTAATAACAGACGCTACAGTATGCCCCCAAGATATTGCCTATCCTACGGATTTGAATTTATTAAATGATGCACGGGTACAAAGTGAATCCATCATAGAT
>JBLIDB010000246.1:0-6986 GCA_047634015.1 Saprospiraceae bacterium | reverse complement strand
TACCTATAATGCCTATGTCGGTTCTAAGGTTCCGGCACATGTGCCAACCATGATGAATGCACAGCAATTCTATGAAGCCTATAATTCTCAACGACAGATCGATGCAGTTGCAGTAGGTTTAAATGCGCCAAAGCCGAGAGGTTGGACGGAATCCGAGATCGCCAATGCTACAAGCGGAAGGACTACAGATTGGATAGACCTTGTAACAGGTCCAGGATTACAGATGAGTCACACACTTTCTGTATCAGGAGGTACTGAGAAGACCAGATATAATTTTTCTGCAGGATACTTGGACGAAGATGGAAACAGTCAAGGCAGTGACTTCAAGAGATATACAGTTAATGCTGGGTTGGAGAGTCAGATACATAAGATGGTTAAAGTAGGATTTACTTCTTATTCGTCTTTTAGTGATCGATCACTTCCCACTTCTGAATTGCTAAGATCATCATATCGCGCCAGACCTACCGGAACTGTAAAGTTTGAAGATTTGGCACCAGCGGATCAAGCCAATGATTTAGATTTTAAAGGCAATGCCTTCTTTATCGGAGTAGATGATAATCAGGTATTCAATTCGCTAACAGAAGTGGATCCAGAAAATGCGAGACATGAGACAAAAGTGGCAAGTATATTGGCAAACGGATTTATAGAATTTACGCCTTTAGAAGGATTGTCATTGAGATCTTCTATCTCGACTTTAATATCGAATAACCGCGATGGAGAATATTGGGGAAATTTTACTAAGACTCAAAGAGGAACTCGCGGCAACAAAGCACAGTATGGAACGGAAAATGGAGCTTCCTATACCTTAGATAATATAATCACCTATGAGACAGAGGTAGGGGACCATGACTTTAAGATTACAGGATTGCAGAGTGTGTTCCAGCAACGAGATGAAGAAACATTTACTGCTGCCCAAGCGCTGCCATATAGATCATTGTGGCATAACCTAGGAACTGGAGAGTTAACAGCCTTTGAGACAGGCCTTAGTGAGAGATCGTTGCTATCATTTATGGGAAGATTGAACTATGGTTATAAGGACAAGTACTTATTGACATTGACAGGAAGATCAGATGGAGCATCACAATTATCTGAAGGTAATAAATGGATATTCTATCCATCAGTTGCGGTAGCATGGAGATTGGGAGAAGAAGACTTTATTCAGAATTCTAATTTCTTCTCAGATTTGAAACTAAGGGCGAGTTATGGAATCGTAGGAAATGCCAGTTCTGTAAGACCGTATGATACACAGGCCAATATTACGCAGACAAACTATGATTTCGGAGGAAGTTCCGCTCCCGGATTTGCCATTGGTGCCTTGGCTAATAGAGATTTAGTTTATGAGAAAAGTAAGGAGCTAAACATTGGGTTGAACTTTGGATTCTTCAATAATAGAATCTCGGGAGAGATAGAGTGGTACGATCGCAAGACAGTAGATTTGATTATCGGAGATAAGATTCCGACATCAACAGGATTCACAGATGTAGTAGCTAATGTGGGAGAAATTCAAAATAAGGGAATAGAGCTGACTTTAAATACAGTCAATGTAGCCACAAAGGACTTCAAATGGATGACAACATTGACATTCACAAAGAACAATGATAAGGTAACGAAGTTAGCAGGAGGTATAACAGAAGATATAGGTAATCTGCGATTTGTAGGTGAATCGGTATTCCCTTTTTATTCGTGGGAATTTGATGGTATCTGGCAGTTAGATCAAGCTGCTGAAGCTGCTGAATTTGATCAAGTACCAGGCCAAGTGAGATTAGTGGATTTGGATAACGATGGTGAGATTACTGATGCTGATCGTAAGATTGTTGGAAAAGGTACACCTGATTTTATCGCAGGTTTGCGGAATAAGATTAGTTATAAAAATGTAGATTTCTCATTCTTTGTTTATACAAGACAAGGATTGATGTATAATAATCAATACTTAAGAGGAACATTTGGAGATGTAGGTAGTGACCGTTACAATCGATCTTCTGAGATAGATATCTGGACGTCGACGAATCCAAGCAATACTTACTTTGGACTAAATGGACCAGGTTTGAGCAATCACCCTGTACGTGGCAATACAAGAGTTGCATTACAAAATCAAGAAGCGAATTTTGTTAGAATATCTGATATCACATTGGGTTATACATTACCGAGGGCAGCACTTGACAAATTAGGGTTCTCTAATTTTAGAGTATATGCACAGGCTGCTAACCCATTTGTATTTACGAACTTCTTAGGATTCAATCCTGAGTACAATTCTAGTGTATCCAATGATGATTTGCCATTTGCCACCTATTTGGTTGGTGTAAATCTATCTTTTTAAAATCTATCATTAACTAATAAGTAATTAAAATGAAAGCATATATAAAATGGCAAGTATTGTTTACAATTATACTTGTCTTCTCAGGAGCAGGATGTAGTGATTTCTTAGATGAGAACGCGGTATCCAATCAGACCGCAGATAACTATTATAATACGGCAGTTGGGTTCGAAGATTTAACAAGATCCATCTATCCATTGTTACGGGATATCTATCAACAACGAGATCTTGTAATGCATGGTACAGATATTTTTGCAGCTTCCGGTTCATGGGATGCGGCAGATCAGAATGGATCCCCATTAGATGTCTATGCCAATGGATTTGGTTCTACAATTGCACAATTGCAAGATCTGTGGGATGTATTGTATCTTGAGATCAATCGTGCCAATACGGTCATTAGTCGAGCTGAATTTGTCGAAGGAATAGATGCGTCGTTGAAAGCTCAAAGAGTTGGAGAGGCGAAGTTTATAAGGGGCTTAATGCTCTTTTATGCAGTACAACAATGGGGTGACATTCCAATGCCGTTAGAAGAAACTACTTCTGCTAGTAAAGAAGTAATTAGAGTTCCTTCAGCTGAAGTATATAGTCAGATTATTGCAGATTTGACAGAAGCAGAATCTGTATTACCACAGCAAAGCGCGACAGATTGGGGTAGAGTAACAAAAGGAGCGGCACAATTTGTATTGGCTCGTGTATACTTAACAAGAGGGTGGAATTTTGGAGGTTCATTAGGAGGAGGCAATGCGGATTTCGGAATGGCGCTTGCCAATGCAGATAAAGTAATTGCTGCGTATCCTCTTGCTGATAATTATAGTGATTTGTTTCCTCAGCGTTCTGAGAATCCATTATTGGAAACTAATAATCCTGGTTCTCAGAATGCTAAAAATGCTGAAATCGTGTTTGCTGTTCAGTACAGTGAGGATGTCCTTACAAGCGAAGGAGATCCTGCTGCACCAAATCCTCAGATAGGCAATGATCTCCATTCTATATTTGGCAATGGCCCCGATGATACACCTGGTTCCCCAGCTGGACGTACTGGTGAGTATAATCGTTTTTTAGGGAAGGTACATGTTACACCTTCTATGTATAGGCTGTATGATCCAAATATAGATTCGCGATATGATCATAATTTTGTTGAAACAATTTATGCTCTAAGAGATGCACCAGGATTTGTTCCAGTTGCTGGGCAGACTATTGATATTACAGCTGGTGATGTAACTATGGAATTTAGACCATGGGATAATCCAGTAACATCTTTGGAAGAAAGAGGCCTTGATGTAGGGGGTACTCAACCATTTGCCGTAGTCAATACAGATGAATTCGGAAGAATAGATCAATCTACTTATCATGGTAATGATCGCGCTATGATGATGTGGAAATTCTGGGAGCCCAATATAGAATACGGAGATGCCCTTGGAACTTTTGATTTTGCTATGTTCAGATCTGCAGAAGCATATTTGATCGCTGCGGAGGCAATACTGAAGGGAGCTTCTGGTGGAAGTTTAGGGTCTGCAGATGATTATTATAATGCGGTTGTTGACAGGGCGCTGGGTTCCAATGCAGGCGATGATCCGATGCAAGCGGCTAGTCCAGCAGATGTAAGTTCATTAGATGCGGTATCCTATAGAGCATCATCTACTAATCTTACGATTGATATGATTTTGGATGAGCGAGCCAGAGAATTAATGGGAGAATACGTAAGATGGTATGACCTAAAGCGCACTGAGAAATTAGTGGAAAGAGCTAAGCTTCATAATCCATGGACAGCTGCTGGATCGCTAAGTGATATGCATTATTTGAGACCTATTCCATTGGGAGAACTTGATTTGGCCTCTAATGATCTTGCTCAAAATCCAGGTTATTAAAATTTAACTTTGAATAAGAAGCAATAAAGAGCGGTAACATCATGAAATAGTAGATTTTTTCATATTTTTTTTAAGGAGGAGGGCCAAAAGCTCTCCTTCTTTTTGTGCGCCATATATGGTAATACTTTTAGGGATCAAGCCCGAGCGAGCCTTTTAGACGGCGCCTATTTTCATAAAGATCATTAGAATCCTATAAGTGATTTAAAAATAGAGGGCAAAATCAAGAGTGAAGGCTTAGCAACGGTGAAATAATAACTTACTAATTTGGTTGGCTTCTTTTATCCTTATTTATTCACTTTCATTCAGTCAAAGAACCAACAATTATCCTTCATTAAAGCAACAACAAAGACCAAAATAAACTCGTCGAAATCACCTGCTTATGAATTCACAGTTACTTATGAATATTGACGAGGCTCATTTTGAGTCCTGCCGGGCAGACTCAATTTGCATAATACTTTGCTCGTAGATGTTAGTTGCATTCTTAAACCACTTCATCTACTTAAATTCTACCTTAAGAATCTCTTCTTCAGTCCAGAGGCTTCCATTTTTGGGTTTTAGATTTCGTAATGTTCTAACTTTTTTTGGATCCATACCTCGCGGTGTTGTGCCAAATGCATTTTGGGTGAATTTTACAATATCTGCGATATCTTGATCAGATATTTCAAGATTAGTATTGAGACCTGGCATTACAGTATTGAGATTGTACTTGATGTCATTAACCGTGACAGGTCCTATCATCCCATGAAGGATCACGGATGTCAATCTATCTAAAGATCCATTGATATATTCTGAATTTTTGAGAGGTGGCGCAAGGTCGGTAATACCATTGCCCCCTGGTCCGTGACAAGCTCCACATATCTTGCGGTAGATCATGAGTCCATTTGTCCTAGTGTCTTGACGTACACCTACTCTTTCAAAAGCGGGATTTATCTTTTTCTCCTTGCGGTTAGATATAGCTGTGGATAGAAATGCCTGAATCAAATTATCATTTTGTGTTAGAGCCAAGTAAGATTCTTCGTGCCCCGAAAGGCTGCTTACAATCGCTTCTTGGTATCTCGGATTTAGTGGATACCTTTTTGATATTTTATAAATTATAGGAAAGAATGTTTTCCGAGACAATGGAATCCATGACTGCAACCCAATAGTGAGATAGAGATCAATTACGCCATCCTTTCTATCCACGAGACTTTGAGCTAAGTTATGCACCTCTTTAATATGTTTGGCATCAGTGAATTTTTCTAATAATATCAGGGAATGTGCTATTGTTTTTGGATCACTTGGCTGAGATAATACCACGGATTGAAGAAATGAGAACGAAAGATTACCCAAACCTTCTAAGGTATATAGCGCGTGGATTTTAGTGATAGAAGAATTGGATTTACTGACCAAATATTCTAATCCTCGAGTGATAGATGTATCTCCTTTTTGGATAATAATCTGTTGTGCTTTATCACGGACCCAACCATTAGGGTGAGAAAGTAGCTCAAGTAGTTCGGCATTCGAGGATTTGGAAAAATTCAGAATCGGGTAAGGGATATTTAGGATATCCTTTACTTTAAGAATCCGACCCATTCCTATGATCTGATCCATGTTTTTGTTCGCAAGATGATTCGTAAGGTATTGTGATATATAGGCTTTGTGTTGGATTACACCTCTATGCATGTCTACGATATACATGCTCCCATCCGGGCCGTTGAATAAATTTACAGGTCGAAATCCTTCATCCGTAGATCTTATAAACTCTCTATCATCCCAAGCCTGGTGGGCGGTAACTTGAGCTGCTTCAAATTGTAAAATATTTCTTTTTATAAGATTGGCTTCTGGTACACATACGAATGCATTTTGATTATAAGCCTCACCAAATTGACCTCCTCTATACACCAATGGTCCACAGGCGGAGGTTACATTGATCAGCATACTATCTTTATCAAGTACACCCGGATTATAACCTCTATTGATAGAAGTTGCATGAGCTGGGTAGACTCGCTGATTTTCTGTTAGTTTGGTATTGATGGTTGTTCTGGGAGGGAAGTAACGATTACGAATAGTCGTATTGGGTAGTACATGGTCTCCTTTGAGTTGTACACCATTACTATTGAAGTATATTCTTCCAAAATCATCTTTACTTATCCCCCATTGTCCTCTATATGAAGTGGGTTCTTTGACCCATGACCCATTAACAAGTCGGTAACGGAAATTAGAATTAGCGTTGTAAATCCAGTTGTCTATATTCATCATCAATCCGTTGGGTTGATGTTCTACATTACCTGCATCTGCATACATAGAATCCACTAATGTCCGTTGACCTGGTTTGTCATTATCAATCTCAATAAACCATAGATTCGGAGGTTCTACATATAGCAATCCTCCATAGACATGGGCAATAGCTCTTGGCAATACTAAGCTGTCTAAGAATACGCTGATATGATCTGTAACTCCATCATTATCTTTGTCTTCCAGAATAGTAATTCGTCCTATGGGAGCATCTTCATTGATCCCTTCGAGATTAGTCATATACCCGCGCATCTCGATTGCCCAAATCCGACTCTGATTGTCGAAATCGATAGTTACTGGCGCTTCCAAGAATGGTTCAGAAGCAACTACGCTTAGTTCAAATCCTTCTGTAACTTCATATGACTCCAGAGATATCTGGGGTTCGTCAAAATCAAGTTCCTCACAACTACAGAGTGTAAAAAAAAGGATTCCCAAAGTGATAACTAAGATAGACGGTGGATAGTTTCTTCGCATTCTTGTCATACTTGGATTAAATGAGATATGGAATATTCGATACGACTATTTAATATCGT
>JBLIDB010000245.1:0-7006 GCA_047634015.1 Saprospiraceae bacterium | reverse complement strand
TTAATTAACTCTGAAATCATGCGTCAGCCAAACAATATTACCAGAAGGGAGAAGGAAATTCTCGTAAATGTTTGTAAAGGATTAACAGCAATTGAAATAGCTAAAAGATTACATATCTCAACTTCTACAGTAGAAAGCCATAAGAAGAATCTTTGTAACAAATTCAATGCTCGGAATTCCGTGCAATTGGCGGTGATCGCTTCTAACTTAGGCCATATAAAGATCAAAGATATCGAAATGTGATTTTTATAATTTTCTACTATTGCGAAATCAATAGAAACCCAACAAGTGTAGATATAAATTCAACGCGCAGAATGTAATAGGTTTTGGTTATGAGGGAAAAATGCAACCGGACTTCCACCGTTACAGTGAGGGGTGAAATTACTGGACGTACCTTTTTTAGCGGTAGTTTAATAACGTAATATATTATCTACTACATAATTCGGGTTGAAGTATTATACGATGGTATAAGCAGAGTAGCTGCTGGTAAAATAGGCGGTACAAGAATACAGCAAGGATTGCGAATGCTATCTTCTCTCCATGGTATTTATAATTCGAAAAACAATTTGCCCCTAACAATGAACTATGAGTATCTTCCATTATGAGAAAATGGGAAATTGATTGGCACCAAAAAAATACAACTATGACATCTCCTAAACTAGAAGGTCGTCGTGATCGATGGTGTGAGACAGTTCCTATCCTCATCCACTAAACCCATGATCATAACCCAGTAATATTAGAGCGGGACGATTCCTTTTTTCATATATTGGTTACATCAATGGAAATGCAATGATTGATTCTTTTTGCCCAACGCCCGAACAACCATATGCACCGTATTCTTCGCACCAAACTTCTCCATCAAATTCCGCTTATGAGACTCTACAGTATAAGTGGATATGTACAACAACGTAGCAATCTCTTTGACAGTGAAACCTTCGGATAGCATATCGACGATTTCTTGCTCACGAGGAGTAATATTCGTATTTCGAGCAGTAGTTGTAATAGTAGCGGATGAATACATAATAGTGCTTGTTTGCTATTCAGATGATACAATGATGACTAAGGTAATGGCCCAAAAATTCGCATATCGCCAATATCCATCAACTACCTAAAAATTCTACGTCAACATAGGGGGTGAGCCATATGAATCATTCTTACTGGTATCCATAGTACCAATCTATGTCGTTCATGTAACGTTCAGATGCGTTCATGTAGCAAATAATACGCTCCTATAGATCTCTATGCTTTTATTTTAATAGCTAGCACTATCTTCACAAGATGCGTTGCCTTGTTCTGATCGGTTTTCTTTTATCTATCTGGGCCCTTATGGCTCAACCATTGCATGTCAAAACCTATACAACCGCAGATGGCCTACCTTCCTTAGAGTGCTATAATAAGATGGATCTGGGCGAGGAGACATATATCGTCAGTAATAATCATGTATCTAAGTGGAATGGTTATCGATGGAATCATATAAGAAAGGACTCCATTGGCATAAAATACGGATACCATCCTCAAAAAATTGCTCAAGGAATTTATCATATCGTAAACGGAACCGAATCATCATTAATTTATGATAATGGAAAGTGGATTAGGGTGAAACAACCAGAAGGAATGGTGCAAGCTTCTGCCGTAGTTAAAGACAATGTATATGCATTCCATCCATCAGGTGTAGTCTGGAGACTAAACCTTGATAATTATAAATTTGAAGTGCATGATTCAATCCAACTCAATATTGATAGTTCACTTCGATTCGATAGTTTTGGTATAGATCAGGATAGCACCTATATCCGTTACCGGTATAGGGATACACAAGAAAGAAGATATAGGACCTTCATTGAATACTTTAATGCTGACGAGGTAATCGATAGTCGATATAAGATTATACTTAGCATGGGTAAAAACACTTTACTAGTAGATAGAGGAACAAGTGAAATCTCTTATTCAGACCAATATGAAAAAAAGTCTACTTACTACTTGCCTGAAATATCTAATTTCCAAAAGAGGAATACAAGATACGGAAGATTGCAAGATCAAAATGGAGGTTGGATTGCATTAAGTTCAAAAGTGAATGTAACAAAATTTATAAGGTTGCAAAGTGACACTATTTATGAAATTGGGCAAATTCCTTTTTATCGAGGTTATACAGAATGGTCAACGCTTCAGAATGGCGGGATTTGGATGAGTAGTGGTGAAGGACTTAGAAGGATCAACCCCCACCAACTTTACTTCTCTAGTACTGATGAGAAAATGATACCAAGCCTTAACGTTATTGTTGAGGATTCCTTTGGGGAAATTATCTTTGGCAGTTACCAATCGAAAGTGGCTACATATAAATATGGAGCAGAAAAGACGCGAAGCCTTGGAACTATTGCAAGATTCTTACCAGGAGCTACACTTCATACTGATGGAAATATTTATTCATTCATCGAAGAACGTTCACAGATACTATCCTATAATAATCGAGAATGGAAGAAATTACAACTTAAATGGAATGGCAATACAACTAGAACCAAAGGTTATATAATTAGAACATTGAATGACGGACGCTTAGGGCTCGGTTTACAACGAGGGGGCTTTGGTCTTGTGACGGCCATAACCGACGAATATATAGACTGTAAACCCATCGGCGCAGAGAAGGGAATGACCATTCCTGACGTATGGGGCTTTACACAGGATCAATCTGGACGTATATGGATGGGGGGCAGGGGGATCGCTATCTATGACATGGAGAAAGATACGGCTGTCACTTATGAAAGATCAGCGGACGTGTCTGAATCTTTAGCTTCTAAGTCTTATCTATGTGATGGGCAAGGTACTATGTGGATCGGGACTCATAAGGGATTGTAATACATGAGAGATGCACACCTTTTTGATCCTATGCAGGATGATTTTTATGCCAACCTTCATAGGATTCCCATGCCTAATGGCGAAGCAAGTTGGGTAGACGGGATTACGATTGCGGACAATATCCTTGTAGCAGGATCTCAAAAAACAGTATCGTTAATCGATCTAAATAAATTCTATAATACGCCAGATGATGATGGATTTCCATGGGTTTATCAATTAGAATATGGGATGGATATATCTGGTGGAGGCACAGAACAAAATGCAGTAATCACAGATAGTAAAGGCTATGTATGGGTTGGAAGTCAAGAGGGGGCCACGCGTCTCGATGTGCCGAAGCATCTCTGGGACACCATCCCAAACAAAATAGAAATCATCTCTTTCGCCACGGGCAAAGGAGTATTACATTTAGAAAATGAAACCTATACAGTCCCTACCGATAGTCGCAATATCATCTTGGATTATGGCCCTGATTATAATCCATCGCTACGTAAATCTACCTTCTATGATCGCTATCTCATCAATGAAGATGGAGATACAATTCATACGCTATTATATGATCAGGATGGTCACTTGGAATTGAATTATATGATTCCTGGATACTACGAGCTACATATTATCGCTAAGAAGCATAATCAGATAATTGATCAGCGGTTTATAAAAATAAAAGTGCCAATGGCATTGAGTGAGAATCCTTTCTTCTGGGGAGGTCTGGGTATTATATTATCTGGAGGGATAGGCGGATTCTTTTTTATACAATCCAATCAACGGAGAAAACTACTGGAAAAGGATCTGCATCTTGCCAAGATGGAGAAGGAAAAAGACAAGCAACAAGTACAAGCGATCATCTCTTCGTTCAATCCTCACTTTATAAACAATAGTCTACACTGGGCACAGTCTCGTTACTATCACGATGAGTCTTTTGTACTAGTTATAGGCCGATTGTCTGCCAATATTCGTCATATATTCAGCAAGACCTCAGAAGGCAAGTCATTTCATACGATTAAAGAAGAGTTCGATATAGTTGATAATTACTTGGCGATACAACATGAACGGTTTAGTGATGAGGAATATGTCTTTATCCTTCCTCGTAAGGAAGTAATAGAACTTTTGGGTAACCATAAGATCTTCTTGATGCAGATTCAAATATTAGTAGAGAATGCCATAGAGCATGGCTTACGGCATCGTGAAAAGGGAGGCACAATAGAAATCTCTTTATCAGAAGATGAGTCTAATATTATCGTTGAAGTAATAGACAATGGTATCGGTAGAGTCGCGGCAGGCAAAATAGGATCTACAGGTACACAACAAGGATTGGGAATGCTATCTTCTCTTCGAAATATTTATAATTCGAAAAACAAAATGCCCATAACATTGAACTATGAAGATCTTCCATTAAAAGAAAATGGAAAATTTATTGGTACCAAAGTAATTGTGACAATTCCAAAAGAATACAACTATGACATATCCTAAAATAAAAATAGTCGTGATTGAAGATGAGAGAGATGCACGCGAAAATCTCATCTCAAGACTTAATGAAGAAGCTGACATCTCCGTCGTCGGTAGCGCGGCTTCGCTTAATAGCGGCTTTCTTGCTATACAAGAGAATCAACCCGATGCCATCTTCTTAGACATTCAGATTAAAGGTGGCGATGCATTCAACTTGATTAAC
The DNA here is from genome assembly GCA_047634015.1 of Saprospiraceae bacterium. Taxonomy (GTDB): domain Bacteria; phylum Bacteroidota; class Bacteroidia; order Chitinophagales; family Saprospiraceae; genus JAJRXG01. The sequence continues at coordinate 2,487 of JBLIDB010000245.1, read as the reverse complement.
CTATTACTTAGAGAACAGATCATGGTGCCCCCGATCATTCTAAATACCGGATTTACACAAATTGAATACGCTCAAAAGGCATTCAATGAATTTAAAAAATATGTAGTAGAAATTTGGCTAAAGCCATTCTATGAAGGTTGGGACGAAAAGATCGAAAAAGCCAAATATTTAATCCGTAATCATCATACTTACATGCCGTCACCTATTTCTATTACACATGATAAATATAAGGTCAAATCAAATGGCAGTATTGTCATACTTCCTGTTCAATACATCACCCATATAACATCTTCAGGTGATCTCGCAAAAAAGCGAAAATCTGAGATTCATCTGCTCCTCCAACCCGACTGCATCGTAAATAAAACATTACTCCAAGTAACGGAGGATTTGTATCAGTATAACTTTTTAAGAATTAACCGAAATCAGATCATCAATACAGCATTGATCAATCGGTATGATATACAGGAGCAGTCGCTCTACTTAGACCATACTGACAACATAGCATTTGCTGTGGGGAATACTTATGTAAGAGGCCTCAAGAATTATCTTGATAGATTTTAAATCACTTCAATACTAATTGAGTTATAGTACCTCTTATGAGGAGGTCAGAAAACTTGGCAAAGCTCTTATTGGGAAGCATCTTGGATCGGAATCGCATGGTCATTGAGCGGCGCCGAAATGACCATGCCTGAAATGTACTTTTTAATGCTTTCTATTTTCTAATAACGCGATTTCTGTCGATCTCGATTTATGACTTCATCCAATTGATGGGTTTTAATATTCTTAGCGATGATTGTTCTGTCTTTATTTAGAACGTACATTTCAGGAGTAATATCAACGAAGTATTTGGCGTATATAGCGCGATTCGTAGGATCATATACATTCGTCCATGGAATACGTGCTGAAGCAGCATATTCTCGCCATTCGGCATCCGTAGTTTTCACTGCAATACTATACACATTGGCCCTAAACGGTTTAGACTTTAAGTACCATTTGATAAGCTTGGGCGTCTCTTCTTTACAATGTTCGCAATCTGGAGAATAGAGATATACGATGATATAATCCTCTTTTATATCGTAGATAGATTTCGGCGCACCGTTAATATCATTAGCAGTAACATTCGGTCCTTTTAATCCAAGGAGTGAACCTGCCATCTCAGAAGCACGTCTCTGTAATCCGATAACTAAGGTAGAATCCGCCCAATAGGCTCTATCAAATGTGTGATAACGTTGTATGACGTTGGTATAAACCATTTCCGGGTCCATTAAGGTAGTCTTAGTAGGTTCATAATTGAGCGGTACCCAGTTTGCAAAGAATTTAAAATATTCTGGATAAGGTAATGCGCTATCTATCAGCCAAGTAGCAGATTGAACGATGGAATCAGGATGCTGAGGAGTAAGCTCTTTCATATAGCGCTTAAGCTTATTATTGATCACTGGCGTTCTTAATAAACGAGTATCAGAAAAATCTACGCTCGTCCAGAAATCTTTACGATAATGAGCGATGCGACTCTCTTCGGGAATGCCCATCCTAACTTCTGGATTTTGCCCCGATTTCTTGAATGCTACGAACATTGACTTTGGATTGTTGGCAAATACTTCTTCAAGCATTGCCTTACGTTTTGTATTTAATGCTAATTGCTCACTTCTTGCATCTTCATATTCTTTTGTCCCTTCTTGAAGTGCTTTCAGTTTTGTACGTGCAGCATTGAATTCTGGCTGCATGGCTGACTCTCTTCGCATCGTTTCATAGAGGAGTTTGTTTTCCTTATTGTCTGAAGTAAATGATCTTCCAACAGCCTTTACATCAACGGAGATTTCCATTGTTTGATCTTCGCCAAGAATCAATTGGAAGTTGGTATTGTTCTCAAAAGTAACGTAGTAATGACCTTGAGGAAAGGCAGGGTCTTTTTTGAATCTCAATTTTCCTTCCGGAGAAACTTGTGCAGTGTCTATTCTGAATAACTGATCTGCATAAGTTCCAACGAGATATGCCCTTCCTACGGGAGCGTTTGTGGCACTTATCGATATGTCCGCCTTTCCAACGCCTATAATAGGGTCAGTTAACGAATATTTTTGGGCAGTAGAAGATGTGGATTCCGTTTTCGTTTCCTGAGAACATGAGACGGTGCAGAAGGCAGCGAGTATGACTAAAACGTATGAACTTAGGCAAACTTGGAATAAATTTTTCTTGAACATCATAGGAGACTGTGATATGAATCGCAAAAGTAAAAAAATGCCAAGAGGGCACTTCAAAGCAGCGGCATTAAATACTTGTATACAGACAAATGCCCATAACCATGTATATCCCTTCAAATGTAGAGCTCTACATGGTTATATTGATAGAAAATGCTTAACGACCACCTTTAAATATCTTGTTTTCTTAAATGAAGACATGGTTTTTTTAATTGTTAAATGATGAGTCCACTCCGAAAAGTGAGGATCATCAGAAAATGGAAGATTTTGGATGATATTTTTATTTTTCGAA